>CALLVX010000079.1 GCA_938010765.1 uncultured Flavobacteriaceae bacterium
ATTATTCCATTCGAATACCAAGCGCGTACCATCAAAATCTTCTTCCCAAACGTGTTCTTTCCCATCGTCCAAAGCAAATACTTCCTTTCCTTTAAGCATCATCAAATTATTCCACTCTCTATCTATTATCGGCACAAAGGAAGTAGAATCATTCAACAAAAACCCGATGTCTTTTAAGTGCTCATAACGTGCGTAAATAAAAGAAGCCTGACGAAAATCGCCTATATCCCTATAACTATTGGCCAGATTCATATATGACTGAACGTATTCAGGCCTCATTTTATAAATGCACCTATACATTTCATGCGCATCATTGAACTTCTCTTGAGATTCATATATATAGGCCAGTGCTTTTAATGCCACGGGGTCTTTTTGAAAAAGCAACGTATTCTCAAGGAGCACTTTCCTGGCTGTTTCCGAATCTTTAAACTTTTCTAGAATCAAGGTATAAACATCCAACACAAAAAAATAAGAACCGCCATACAGACTTTTATACTGTTTATAGATTGACAAAGCCTCTTCGGTTCGTTGGCTTTTATATAACTGCTTCAAATAATCAGGTTCATTCCTTCGAATCTCTTCCTAGTCCAGCGCGTCATTTTCGTAATTATTGTTGGTGACTCTGGCCAAATCTAACGGACGACCATCCCTATCCCTTAAACCGAATTTTGCACTTTTCGTGTTAATTACTACCATTCCTCCACCTCCGATAGGACCATACCCGTATATTGCTTGCTGCGGAGGAATGATCGCTACGCGCAATACGGAACTGATATCGAGCCATACAGGTGAGTCCCTATATATCTTTCCATCTACGTCAAAAGCCAACTTGCTAGTCCCCCTTGAGGTACCAAAACTTTTTCCGTAAAGAGAACGGCCATTTATATCATCCCGCACTGTTACACCGGGCAACTGCTCCGTTATGGCATCTAAAATATCACGCGATGACCTATTTAAATCTTTCCCGTCAGCAAATCGAAGTTCATAACCGACAGCTGCGGGGCTTAAATATCCCATATTGGAACGTACAATCGAAGAATCGCTGAAATAGTTTCTTTTAAGATAATCTTGCGTCTTGCGTTTTCTTTTGGTCACTACCACTTCCTCCAACTTATTTGCAGACGATTCTATCAGAACATTCAATACCTTGGTAACATCTTCAACAATGATTTCCTCCGTTTTCATACCCACATGGCTAAAGACGAGCACATCTTTTGGATTTGCCTTTATGGTATATCTTCCCATGGTATCTGTTTGAATCCCATAGCCTGTCCCCTTTATTGTAACATTTACCTGCGGCTTAGGCCCCTCCACATCGGTTACGATACCAAAAACTGCATTCTCGCCAGATTGAGAATACCCCGCAATACTGAAAAAAAGCACGAATAGGCTACGAAAAATGTTGGTCATTTGATATGGTTTATGAATTTACCAGGCAATAATCTTTATATCAACAATGGGAAATTATAAAAGCTTCGCAATCCTATTAATTGGCAGCAACTTTACCAGAACTACGAACCCTGAACAATTGCTGGTTCACCCCTTTCAATCCCAACTTAAAGACCATTACTTCTTCTCGTTGCGACACTTTCCCATAGTTATGATAAACGGTCGTTTTTAAATAAGTTGGGGTGAGGCTTTTGTTACCCATATAGTTTATGTTCACCAGCCAGTCACCATTTAGGGAACCATCGATCAGATATTCTTTTGTTGTATACCCCCTTAGCTTCTCATCCCTGATTGTAGCCTCATTCCCCGCTAAGGTATGCTGCCATTTTTGAAAGTTTTTTAAAGGGTTTACAAGCTGTAACTCGAATTCTGCCTCACTATCGCTCCATTCAAAAACCAAGCGGGTACCATCAAAATCTTCTTCTAACAGATAACTCTTGGGCTTGCTATCGGGAAGCACATCTTTCCCCTGTTTTGTTATCAGGTTATTGAGTTCGCGATCCATTAGCGTTGAAAAGGCTTCCTTAGAAGCTTGCATAAATCCCTCTTGTACCAAATAATCATATCGAATGAACATGGACGCTGCTTTTTTGTATGCGCCAACTTGCCGATAGCTTTTCGCCACATCGAGATACGATTGTGCATATGCCGGACGCAGTAAAAATACTTCTTTGTAAAGGGCATTCGCTTTTTCATAGGCCCCTTGCGCCTCGTAATTGAACGCTAGCGATTTCATTGCAAGTGGGTTTCCGTCAAAAACTTTGTAATTTTCTTGAATAATGGTCTCCGCAAAGTCGGTTGCATCCCATTTATCAGAAAAAATTGCATAGGCATCCACAAAAAACGGATAGCTATTCTTGTACCGATCGACAAAAGATTGGTATGCTTGCTTGGCAGATTCCAAAGAATTACTACCATATATTTCTTGATAGTAGGTTGGGCGATCGGCCAGCAACACTTTTTGCGTGCGCGCATCACCTTGGTAAAGGTTATCGCGTAGCCGTAGTTTATCTTGAATCTCTCCTGATTTGGCGTACGCATTCCCAACATTGGTATTTATTACGACCACCCCGCCAGAAGCAATCGCACCATATAAGTTTCTTGCCGCTAAACCTGACATTAATGCAATTCGCTCCATACTTCCCGGTGAAAGCCAAATCGGAACATCTGTAAAAATTTGTCCATCAACATCAAAAATGGCCGGTTGATTATTAGAAATGGAACTCGCGCCCCTTACACTTACACTGCCGCCCTCCAAACAATCTCCAATAATACTTACTCCTGGAAATTCGTTCCGCAGCACGTCTAATATACATAAACCAACGGCTTGAATGCTCGTAGCTGGCAGCACCCTAACTTGAAAGGCAGCCGTTTCGGGGTCAATGATTCCAAAAGCGGAGCGCACTAAATACGGATTCGTGTTGAAAGCTATTTCCAAATCTTGTTGCGACCTACGTTTGCTTTTCGTTACTACTACTTCATCTAACTCCGCAATATCTGGAAACATTCTTAAGTTGATAGTTCTGGTCACATCCTCGACCAAAATTTCCAAGGTACGTAATCCCGTATAGGAATACACTAAAACATCGCCTATTGAAGATTGTATCTGATACTTACCCGCCTCATCTGTGTAAGCATTTTGTTCAGTGCCCTTAACGGTAATAAGTACATTTTTAATCGGGTTTTGACCATCGGAAACTTTCCCGGAAACGGTTTTTGCCCCTTTTTGGGAAATCGCATTGAAACCTGTTAATAATGCGAAGGATAGGAATAACAGTACTGTCTTTTTCATCTCTTTTTTGTTTTTGGCAAAGAAAAGCAAGTTCAATCGGCCCGTTTATTCACTTGGTAAGACGTTGGTAGTACGGGGCTTATCTCATAGCATTCTCTTTTTGATTATAGCATTCTTTTTCATTTACAAGCCTCAAAAATCATACCAGCATCAATTTCCTTGATGGTGCTTAATTCGCGGTATTAGGAGTAGTTCTGTTTGTCTCCCATTTACATAACGAAAACCCTCTTCCCCGTAAAAACCAGCTTCTTCGAGCATAATTCGAATATCTCGTTTCCATTCAGGAATAGTAATCGTAGTATTCAGTTCAATCGCATATACGGTATTCTTATTCAGGGGATAGTTTTCCCCATCATCTTTCATAACCCCACCTTGGGAATCCCACATTCCTATGGTCGTTCCTGCTGAATGGCCATACAGTCCCAAAGGATGCGTATAGATCGCCGGGCGTAAACCCGCCGCTTTCGCCGCTTTCAAAGCGGTGGCGAGAATCTCATTTCCTGTGCGGCCTTCAACCATATTACTCGTTAAAAAATCCTGTACCCGATTACCCGCTTTAAGTCCCTCTATCAAAAACTTCGGGGCTTTCATTTCCTTGGGTCTTAATACATAGGCAAGTTCTTGGCAATCGGTGTTTAGTCGCAAATAGGTAATTCCAAAATCACAGTGCAATAAATCGCCGGGGAGGATGACCATATCATCTGGCCTATTCGAAAACGAATATAGATGCCCTTCGAGATTGTCACTGCTACGTTGCGCATCTACGGAAGGATGAAACCAGGTCTCAAGCCCCATATCGGTTACTTTTTGTCGCATCCACCATTCTACTTCGGTGGTGGTCGTGATACCGGGAGTAATTACTTTTTCAGAAAAAGCCTCTGAAATGATATCATGGGTAATGTCTACCAATTGATCATAAATTACCATTTCTCTTTGCGTTCTAGTCTCTATCCACCGCACTGCAAGTTGCTCCGCTGATACCACTTTCTTCTGAAACGTTTCAGGCAACCGCTCTATAAACTCATCGAAATCGGTTTTATCCAAGCCATCAGCAATGTTGTGGTCTTTTGAATAATTTAGGCCTATTTTTTCCGGATTACGTTCCTGTATCAACTGTACCAAACGCTTCCATTGATCCGGTTCCTTTTCTTTGTCCCAAGCAGAAGTAATATTAGCCCCTACATTGTACCGGGCCACCGCTAATTTTTCAATAGTATTTTTCTCCTTATTGCGATAAAACAACAGAATGGTTCTTCTTCTTGCATTGAGCCATGTTGAAGGTAACATAGTTCGTAATACCGGGTCCTCATTGTATTCTCTGGAAATCAAGACCCACATATCTATACCCGCCGTATCCATCAATTGTGGCAATAGGTTGTTAAAGCGGTCGGAGAGAATCTCATCTACTACGATCGCACGTTCGTTTTCGGGCAATACTTGTTGCGCACTTGCCGCGAATACCATCAAAAAGCAACAATAAAAAAAGCGTATTTTCATTTGGAAGGTTTATTCTATGAAAATACGAAATTTTAAGAGGTTGGTTCAGGCAATTTCAGAATTCAAGAAATACCCTGTATCGTCTAGTACCGTGAAAGCAATTATTCAATATTTTGCGGTATCACCCCTGTTGTTCGGTATAATTTTGTTTGGTTATTCATATTCTAAGAAAACTAAAAAAAAGCCACCCATAGCTGTAAATGGGCCTGTAGCCGCTAGTGTCGAAGAAGTGCTGCTTATAGGAAATAGCCATCCCTATTACAATTCGGGTGTTCCTATTCATTTGACCGAATTTTTGAAAAACGATGCCACTTCTCCCGAGTCCTTTATAAAAGAGACTAGCTTTTCTGGCTATAGTTTACAAGATCATCTTTCAAATGCAGGCACGCTCGCAAAATTGGAAGAACGCTCCAAGGAATTTGAACATTGATTTCGAGGCAAGCCTGTCTGAACACTTGTCGTTTCAGACGTCGGAGCATTATAAATCTCGATTATCGAGTAAAACAGGCATCAAAATCTATTTGTTTATGACGTGGCCCTATAAAATGGAGCCACAGATGTATACTAAAATTAAAAACACCTATGAGGAGACAGCTAGGATTGCAAAGGCAAAAATGGTAGTCCTTGGAACAGTTTGGCAAACCATACAGGCTGATCAAGAAGTAAACAAAGATCTTTATGATCTGGATGGGGTGCACCACAATATACTAGGCACTTATTTGACAAGCGCACTTTTTATGCTGAAATTTACGACAAAAACCTTTCTAGCAATGGCTACACGGCCGGACTGGATGGGCAAATTGCCAACTATTTAAAATTAAAAGCGAATTGAGAGCCGTTGTATTTCTTGTAATTTTCTTTTAGCTCATAATTGATGCGACTGTTAAATTGCGCTGCACTTTTCCATTTGCTGTGAAGGAAAAATTCGGAAGACAGATTACTTCCTTTGGTTTTTCGAATTTGGTCAAGGATGGCAGTGAGCTTATTTTTTCTAATAATACCTTTTCGTCTATTTCGCCTTCCACAAGCAATACCAGTCGTTGTCCCAGAGATTCATCCGGTACACCTATCACTAAATATCTGTTATCGATATACGAGACTAATTTTGCCTCTATCTGCTCGGGATTTAATTTGATCCCGCCAGAGTTAATGATATGATCATACCGTCCTTTCCATTCAAATTCGGTACTTGACAATAATTTCACAACATCATTTGTTTGGATCGGGCCATCGACTATTTGAGAAGCTTCTATGATAAGGCAAGCGCGTTCATCTAAGGATACATTTACATTTGGAAGGCATCTAAATGGCCGTTGTTCCTCTGCATTGCCATTTATTCTACGAACTGCAATATGCGTAATCGTCTCGGTCATTCCATAGGTTTCAAAGATCTGAGTCTTGCTTTGTTGAAGTCTTTTCTGCAGGGAAGATGAAACAGCCGCTCCGCCTACTATTAAAGTCTTAATTGGATAAAGTAAGTCTATTGAATTTTCTAACTGCAAGGGAATCATTGCTACAAAATCATAGTATCTCTTATTTTTTACCAACGGTTCCGAATTCGGGGGCACACACCATATATGAAGCCCGAGAACGAGTGCTCTTACCAGCATCATCTTACCTGCAATATAATCGGTCGGCAGGCATAAGAGGGCGCTATCTCCGGCTTTTAAATCAAAAAAAACGCCTGTGGCAATAGCAGAATTTACCATCTTACTTTTTTGCAATAAAATTGTTTTAGCAATTCCCGTGGAACCCGAAGTTGGTACTTCTAACGTTTCACTATTGTTCAACCAATCGGTTAGAAAATCCCCTATTTTGATTTCATATGGTTCACCTTCCTTAATGAAATTATAGGCTACCTCTTTTAAATCTTCATGAGTAAATGAACGTCCGTTTAATCTGAAATCACGATGTGCTTCTTTAAATATTGGTTTCATCGGTAGTTAATGTTCGAAAGGATTCTTCTGATAGTACCTTACCCGTTAGCCGTTCTTTCCAACTGGTCCAACCGTATTTTTTTGAAAAAAGGAATAATAAAATAGGATAGATGACTAGTATAGGAATCAAGACATCCCATCCCAGGACGGGTTCTGAAATATCTCGATAGATCGAATCTGTCTGTAATGCCGTCCAATCGGCGGTTAACAATAAGGCCCCAACAAGATTATTGGCGGCATGAAAGCCAAGTGCCAGTTCCAATCCTTCATCCATCAACGTAATAATCCCTAGGAAAAAACCGGTCCCTATATAATATAACATGATACCGTACCCGAGCTTTTCAACTTCCGGATTCCCCAAGTGCATACACCCGAACAAGACCGAGGTAACGATCAAAGGTACCCACCTATTTTTCACCAGTACCCCGAGCCCCTGCATCATATGACCCCGAAACAAATATTCTTCAAAACTGGTCTGCAAAGGAAGTAACAATACACCGATTATTAGGAGTATCAGAAATGGTCCCAATTTAAAATTAAATGCAAAATCCTCAGGTGCTAAATAAACAGATACGCCGGTAAGCATTGCCGTTACTATTCCCCAAACTAGAAATGCGAACAGCACACGTTTCCAATCGATTTTAGCTCTGGAAGTAGTTAAAGAAGTAATCGATTGGCCTTGTACTAATTTTGTCCATAGCAGCACAATGACTAGGCCAATGGCCAATGGTACAATAGCAAGTACGAGTACCGTATTTGCTCCCCAGGCCTCGATGAGTTGTTGCATGCTATCTTCCACACCAACAGGTGAAAGCAGAATTGCTATATAATTTAAGACGATAAGACCAATAAAACCTGTAGGCAGTATCAAGTATTTCCACACCCGAAAATCGCTTTTGTAAGCTTGTTCTATGTACATAATTTTTGAATCAAATTAGAAGTCCATTTTTTGTTCTTCCTAGTGTATAATTTACCTGCTTCGACCGAAAGCGGGCTTTCAAAGTTATTCAAATACAAACTCCCAGTACCAAGACCTTGGGGCATCGGGTTTGCCAAGGTATATGTCCATCGTGCGATCGCATTAAGACCTATATTACTTTCCAATGCACTGGTGATCCACCATCCGACACCCAGTTTTTCTGCAAGTTGTATCCACTGCATACTTCCTTTAAAGCCGCCAACAAGGCTTGGTTTCAATATAATATACTGTGGCTGAATGGTTTGTAGTAAATTCTCCTTTTCTGTTACATCTGAAATGCCAATCAACTCTTCATCCAAGGCTATAGGCAAGGGAGATTTATTACACAACTTACTCATTATCAAAATATTACCCTGTTCAATAGGTTGTTCTATAGAGTGTAGTTTAAAATTCGCCAATCGTTGCAACTTGGCAAGGGCCTCTTTTGGTTTAAAGGCTCCGTTGGCATCTACTCGCAACTCTATCTCCTCTGGTGCATATTTCGCCCGAATTGAAGCTAAAAGCGCTATTTCTTTTTCAAAATCGATTGCCCCGATTTTGATTTTAATACAATTAAAGCCCGTTGCCAATTTTTCTGTAATCTGCTGGTGCATAAATTCTTCCCCTCCCATCCATATCAATCCATTAATATTGATTGCCTTTTCTTTTATGGAAAAATCGGATGGAAAAAGATCGAAGGGATGTGCGGCAGCTATCGACAAAAATGCTTGCTCTACTCCAAATTGGATACTGGGATAATCGACCAATGCGTTCCAAAGTTCATCTTTTCCAAGATGAATATGATCACAAGTCCATTGCAATTTCGACTCATATTCTGATACATCATCGATACTCAATCCCTTTAAAAGACCGCATTCGCCTACCCCGTAGCACCCTTTCCGTTCCAATATCAAGAACCAAGTCTCCTTTTGTCTAAGGACTCCTCTTGATGTACCGCTAGGGCGTTTAAAGTCGAGTATATATTTTTTAAAGCGTGCCTGCATCTATTAATTTCAAATTTAGCCATATTTTTAGGTATAAAAACGAACTAATGGCATCAATTGAAAACAAAACTGTCTGGATTACAGGTGCTTCTTCCGGTATTGGTGCAACATTGGCTTATCAATTAAGTAAAAAAAACTGCAACTTAATCCTCTCTGCTAGAAAAGAGATGAGGTTGGAACAAGTAAAAAGTCAGTGCCAGCATCCCGAAAAGATCGCTGTTTTGCCATTGGATCTTAATGCTTTTGACAGCATGGCAAAAAAAACCAGTGAAGCGATTTCCATTTTCGGCCCTATTGATATATTGATTGCCAACGCGGGTATAAGTCAACGTTCGCTAATCATGGACACAGATTTTAAAGTTTTTAAAAAATTAATGGACGTAAACTATTTAGGTACAGTAGCTTTGAGCAAAGCACTGTTACCACATTTTGTTTCCCAAAGCAAAGGGCATTTTGTGGTGGTCACTAGTTTAATGGGGAAATTTGGATCCCCTTATAGATCTGGCTATTGCGGTGCAAAACACGCACTTCACGGGTTCTTTGATGTGTTGCGTATGGAACATGAACAAGATGGTATCGATGTTACCTTGATCTGCCCCGGCTTCGTACGGACCGATGTTGCCAAAAATGCATTGACTGCAGATGGCAGTCGACAGGGTGTACAAGATATCGCTACTGAAAACGGGCTCTCGGTGAACCTTTTTTCAAAAAAAATGATTCGGGCGATAGAACGAAGAAAATTTGAAGCTTATATTGGTAAGAAAGAACGTATTGGTATTTACCTAAAACGATTTTTTCCACATCTTTTGCACAAGGTGGTGTTGAAAAGCACTGTGCGCTAGCCTTATTTAAAATTGAACCAAAAACGAACACCGTCTGTCGTATTGTCTACGTTCAACTTGGATTGTAGCTGGTTTGCCAACCGATTCATTAGCCGTATTCCCATTGATGAATTGGTGCGTTCCTCCGTATCATCGGGAAGGCCTACGCCATTATCGGTATATTCGAAAAAGCCTTCTTGTTCCCCTAGCTTTCGTATATGGATGTATATTTTACCGTTTTCATCGTCTGTAGGGAAAGCGTATTTAAATGAGTTTGAAACCAATTCGTTTAAAATTAAACCAAAAGGAATCGCCCGGTCGATATCTAATTCAACCCCTTCAGCGTCTACCGTAATGTTGATGTTGTGTCCTCCTTTTTTATAAACCGATTGTACGCTATTGATCAAACTCTCGATATACCCCTGCATTTCTATGACCGATAAGTCTTCATTCTGATAGAGTTTTTGGTGTATCAAGGCCATCGCCTTTACACGGCTTTTCCCCTCTTCTAAGGCCTCGATGGCCGCTTTGCTCCGGGTATTCTTGGTTTGCAAGCTCAAAAGACTCGACACCATCTGTAAATTGTTCTTGACCCGATGGTGAATTTCCTTAAGTAAAGAATCTTTCTCGACCAGTGAATTTTCGATAATATGTTTTTGTTCGGCGATCAAACGCTGATTTTTAATACTCTTCAAGTAGGCATATACCAAACCGGCAAAACCTAAAAGTGTAAATACCAAAGAGATGAAAAATAGATTGTTACGCTCATCGAGGGCAATCATATCTACTTTGGATTTTTCCAACTCTTGCCTATTTTGTTGAAGCATAAGTAGTGCATTGTTTTTATCTTCGCCCACAATTGTGGCCAGTTGCTGTATTCTTAGTTGAGATTCATTCTTTTTTAAGGAATCTGCTATTCGAATATTCTTCATTAAATACTCACTCGAATTTTTATAATCAGCTGTTTTATCGTAAAAAGTTGCATACAACTGATTTTTCTTAATAACATTCTCTGTCTTAAATGGTATTAAATCGCTACCTAAATAATCCGTAGCTTTTTCAAAATCCCCTATCTGCAAATAACATTCTGCAATGGCCAAATTGTTTTCAACCAAATCTGATGAGAATTTACCGGTATTAAATTCTTTTATTAACTTAATACTTTCCTCAAGTTTCGGTAATGCGGCCTCAAACTCATCCAATATAACCAAGGACTTTCCGATATTGCCCTCAATTATTCCACTTAACAAATGAGCATCATTTGTTTGTTTTTCAGTACGGTTTTTAGTTATTTCATTTAAAAAGAGATTTATAAAAGCTTTTGCCTTGTTATACTGGGAAACGGCAGCAGGAGATTTATCCATTCTAAGAAAATCACCTACATTATTATAGAAGACTGCTTGACCATAATAATCAGACTCTTCAACTTTCTTTTTTTCTTCTAAAAAATAATCATCTCTTGCCTTTATGTAAAAGCCAAGATTTGCATATATGTCATAAAATGAAATATTCTCAGTTAACCCTAGCTCCCTCTTTTCCTTTCTAATATCGATTTGCTCTGCATAAAATTGGAGTTTTTCATAACTAACATCCATTAAATTCAATAATATAGACTTCCTTTTCAAATCAAGTTTGTCCTTGTAATTACCTATATCCTTGGCGATAGTTATACTCCTGTGATAATCCCCCAAATCATGATACACATGGGATTGCATAAGCATATAGTCCAAAATCGCAGTAGAGTCTTTTTGTTTTTTAGAATCGTTTAAGTAGATATTAACTTCATCTAACCAGTCATAGGCAGAGTCTTCTCGATAGCGATTAGGAGTATTGAAGAAGAAATCGAGTCTATTTTCAGATTTATCTTCCTTTTTAAAGGCCTCAAAGGTATTGTCGCCAGCTGATCCTGTTTGTTGCCCTATAACAAAACCCATAGAAACAAGGGAAAAGAAAAAGGCGCGGAGAAGCGTGTTCTGTAAACTTTTCATATTAATGCTAAAGGCCTCGGTATTTTACGTTGGCGCGTATTAGTTTGGTTTTTGTCGTGAGTGCAAAGATTTATAAAATTCAAATACCATCCTACATCATTCTTCTGTAAAACATTGTACCCTTGTTTCAAAAATATCGTATTTGCAGCAATTCATTTTAATATTGTTGTGTAACAAGCTTTTTTTGTGGTCAACCACATAAAAGACTTAAAACCATAAACTTTATTAATTTTAATTGCGGTATCATGAATATTCCAATTGCATATCCGTTTAATGTCCACTTGCTGTAATGCTTGCTATTACTAACCTATCAAATATTCTTTCACCAAAATACCTTCTATTAAGCTTGTAGACGAACTCATTGAGGTATAGTTGCAGGTATTTCGCTTTTATCTTA
>CALLVX010000080.1 GCA_938010765.1 uncultured Flavobacteriaceae bacterium
TAGGTCGGCCACAAAAATATCGAAGGAATCATATACCGGCCATACGTAGTTTCCATTCTTTCGAAGCGGCACTTCTGGGCATTCCTTATCTGCCAAGTGGGTAGACCCGTAGACAAAATGCTTGTTATCAGGCAAAAAATAGGCACAGGTGGTACGACCGTCTCCGGTACTTATCATTGGCGGAATCGAGTCTTTGAAGCTCTCATCGATGTTCATTAGGAACATTTGATCACAGTTCATCCCCATCCTTTATTATTCGATTGAAAAACGAGTTGTGTATCGTTCCAATTCCAATACGCTTCGGCATTGTCACCCCCAAAAGTAATTTGTCGAATACTTTTGAAATATTTTTCTTCGGGATAGATGAGCGTATCATTCCCTGCCATCAAAGACTTTTCGGTCTCGACCGTGGGTTGCGTTGATTGTTTTACCTCATTTTTGCAGCTATTAAAAAATACCAAAAAGGCTAGGGCAAGAAAAATTCTCATGGGATGCGTATTTTTATGTAAAAATAACCGCAATGCAGTTGAAACAATTGATTATCCCACTTTTTTTTGTCGCACTACTTGCTTGTAATACCGAAAAAACGAAGCCTATTGGCTTGCAAGAAGACGTTGGCTTTTTAGCGAGCGATAGTTTAGCGGGGCGTGAGACAGGGACCGCCAAAGAATTAGTGGCCGCCCAATACCTCCAAAAACGGATGGAAACCATTGGTTTACAGCCTAAGGGGAATGCGGGCACCTATTATCAAACCTTTACGTTTAAACCAAAAAAAGACCCGCATTCCGAAGCACAATTTATGCAAGGCGATAGTACCATTACCGGAACCAATGTACTAGGTTATGTAGATAATAAGGCGGATAAAACGGTCATCATAGGGGCACATTACGATCATTTGGGAATGGGCGGTGCCGGGTCTTTGTATTCCGAAGGGGAGGCCATTCACAATGGTGCCGATGACAATGCAAGCGGGGTAAGCGTATTGCTTCGGTTAGCCTTGGCCTTAAAAGACACTCTGCGGACAAGCAATTACCTTTTCATTGCATTTTCTGGGGAGGAAATGGGTTTGCTGGGCAGTAATTATTTTACCAAGAACCCTACAATAAAGCTTTCCAAGGTATCCTTTATGATCAATATGGATATGGTAGGGCGCCTTCGGGAAGACAAGACGCTTTCTATAAGCGGTACGGGAACGACTCCGAGATGGGGGCAGGTGTTGAATTCCATGAACCCTGGGTTTAAGTTGGTGTTGAGCGAATCGGGTATGGGCCCATCGGATCACACCTCTTTTTATCTACAGGATATACCGGTCTTGCACTTTTTTACAGGACAGCATGCCGATTACCATAAACCTTCGGATGATGCCGAAAAATTGAACTACGAGGGTATGGAACTGATTTCTGACTATATTCTATCGGTCATCGCAGTGCTCGATGATCAACCAAAATTGGCCTTTCGGAAGACTAAAAACGAAAGTGAGGATGTCCCTAGGTTCAAGGTGGCGTTGGGGGTAATGCCCGATTATCTTTTTGACGGAAAAGGCATGCGGATCGATGGGGTTACGGAAGAGAGGCCTGCGGCTGTGGCCGGTCTTCAAAAAGGGGATGTAGTGATTCAATTGGGCGATAGTACTGTGGTAGATATGATGAGCTATATGCGTGCCTTGTCCGTTTTTGAAGAAGGCGATGGGACCAAGGTAGTTGTTGATAGGAAAGGGGAGAAAATAACGGCTGAAGTTCGCTTTTAAATTTTATGTAAATTTGCCCTCCGAAATAAGGAATACCAAATGCCCAAGATAGGAGACATTCAACTGCCCGAATTCCCGCTCTTACTAGCTCCCATGGAAGATGTAAGCGATCCGCCCTTTCGTGCTTTGTGTAAGGAGCAGGGCGCCGATGTGGTGTATACTGAATTCATCTCCTCAGAGGGTTTGATACGTGATGCTGCGAAAAGCGTGATGAAGCTGGACATTTATGAAAAGGAACGCCCTGTAGGCATACAGATTTTTGGGGCCAATTTAGATTCCATGCTACAGTCGGTCGAAATTGTTGAAAAATCAAATCCCGATATCATCGATATCAACTTTGGCTGCCCGGTAAAAAAGGTGGTAAGCAAGGGGGCCGGTGCCGGAATATTGAAAGACATTGATTTGATGGTATCTCTGACGAAGGCGATGGTTGAACATACAACCTTGCCTGTTACCGTAAAGACACGCTTGGGGTGGGACCATGACTCGATCAAAATAGTGGAGGTTGCTGAGCGCTTGCAAGATGTGGGTTGCAAATCAATTGCCATTCATGGGCGAACGAGGGCCCAGATGTACAAAGGGGAAGCGGATTGGAAGCCGATTGCCGAGGTAAAGAACAATCAGAGAATGCACATTCCCGTTTTTGGAAATGGCGATGTAAATAGCCCGGAAGCCGCTATGAGAATGCGGGACGAATACGGTCTCGATGGCGCCATGATCGGGCGGGCAAGTATTGGCTACCCTTGGTTCTTCAAGGAAGTAAAACACTTTTTTGAGACCGGAACGCATTTGGCGCCCCCTACGATGCAAGAACGGGTTACGGCAGCAAGGCGCCACTTGCAAATGGCCATTGATTGGAAAGGGGAAAAGCTCGGGGTTTTTGAAACCCGACGGCACTATACGAACTATTTTAAGGGCATCCCCAATTTCAAGGAGTACCGCATGAAGATGGTTACCAGCGATGATTCGGTCGATGTCTTCGCTGCTTTTGACGAGGTTTTGGAGGTTTTTGGGAATTTCGAATTCAACCTATAACAGAAGGCAGCTTTTTACATCGCGATCAACTTTTTGTTGATTCGGCTACTGGCAATTTTTGATGCAATGACGCCCAAGACAACGATGGTTGCCAAGACAATCAATACGTTTACAAATTGGTATTCCACAGGATAAGCTAAGGAAGGTGTTATTTTGAGCCACCCGAAAAGCAATTGGGAACCGATGAGCAAAGAGCCCAACACTACGCCGATAAAGCCGCCTAAACTCGTTACCAAGATGCCTTGAACAAAATAGATGGTACGTAATTCCTTTAGGGTAGTTCCCAAACTGTATAGGGTCTTCGAGTTCTGCTGTTTGTCTAGGATCATCATGGTAATGGCTCCTACGACATTGAATAACGCAATGATCAGCACCAGGGTAAAAATGAGATAGGTGGCCAAGTTTTCGGTATTGAGCATCTTGTATAAGGTACTGTTCTGTTCTTTGCGGTCTTTTAGGATTGCTTTGTCTCCAAAAATTTGAGCAATTTTGGTCTTGGCAGTGGGGACATCCTCGGCCGACCGAAGTTTAAAATTGATACCGGAAAGCTGGGTACTATCTTTTTCCAACAGTGCACGTACAAGTCCTAAATCGGCAAAAATGTACTTTTTATCAAGGCCTTCCTCCACCCCGTAAATTCCACTTAACACCAATGGCACTTCGTTGTATATTTTCTTTTTGGATTGGGGCGAAATAAACCCTTTTCCCGGTTTTAGGGCAATCATATTCAATGGACTTCGAAATTGGTTCGTTGTCGTGTTAAGCGCGTTTGCGATGGCAATGCCCGCCACTCCCTGCAGCTCGTTGATCGACCAGTTGCCATACAAAATGGTGCTATCGACTCCTGTGACACGGTTGTAATTGGAATCGATCCCCTTTACAAAGGCGATACAGTCCATATCTCTATGGGTGAGGTACACTTTTTCTTCCAATTCTTTGGAAAAGGCGGTGATTTCAAAAATCTCGCCCAAGGCTTCCTCTTGTTCAGGGCTTACGGAAAAAAACTTCCCTATGGCCGGTACGGCCTTTAGATCGGGATCAAAGGTGTTGCTAAAAGAGAGGCTAAAGGTTTTGAGCCCCGCAAAGCCTGATAGCACGATGAATAGTGCGGCAGAACCGATTACGATGACCAAAAAGGTAATCGCGTTGATGATGTTCACCGCATTTTGGCTGCTTTTGGAATGCAGGTAGCGCTTGGCGATGTAGAAAGGAAAATTCAAGCTTAGGTTTTTTTTCTTTTGGGAAGCAAATCGCGATTTTCTATGGGGTTTTCCGCTCCTTTGAGCGATTGTTCAATGCCTTCGATATATTCCAAGGAATCGTCTAGGAAAAATAGCAATTCGGGAACCCGTCGCAGCTGGTGTTTTGTGCGTTGCGAAAGCTCGTGCTTGATCAGGGGTTGGTTCGATTTGATGCCCTCCATCAAGGCTGGTGCTTCTTTTGTTGGGAAAATACTGAGGTATACCTTGGCGATGGAAAGGTCGGGGGTGACCGTTACTTTTGAAACGGAAATAATGATACCTCGCATACCGCCATCGATAGCCGCACGTTGTAAAATATCAACGATATCTTTTTGAATTACTCCGCCGATCTTCTTCTGTCGTTGTGTTTCCATAGGGCAAAAATACACACATTATTGTGTACTTTAGTGGTTTAAAAGAAGATAGTGAACAAAATTGAGCATATCGGAATCGCGGTAAAGGACCTAAAGGCCTCCAATTCCCTTTTTGAAAAATTGTTGGGAGTGCCCCATTATAAAATCGAAGAAGTGGTTTCGGAAGGGGTGCGCACCTCTTTTTTTCAGGCAGGCCCCAACAAGATAGAATTGCTGGAAGCTTTGGATCAACAGGGTCCCATTGCCAAGTTTTTAGATAAGAAGGGGGAGGGTGTTCACCACATTGCTTTTGCCGTGGATGATATTGTTTCAGAGATGGCACGTTTAACGGCAGAGGGCTTTACCGTTTTGAACAAAGAACCTAAAAAGGGCGCAGATAATAAGTTGGTGGCCTTTTTACATCCCAAAACCACGAACGGGGTCTTGGTAGAACTTTGTCAGGAAATACCGGAATCGCTTTAAAAATACGTTGCAGCCTTTAAAAATAAATAGTAATATTGCAGTCCGATTTTCGGTCCTATAGCTCAGTTGGTTAGAGCATCTGACTCATAATCAGAGGGTCCCTGGTTCGAGCCCAGGTGGGACCACAC
>CALLVX010000081.1 GCA_938010765.1 uncultured Flavobacteriaceae bacterium
GCAAGAAATGGCCGAATCGTTTTCCATAAGGCTTATGGTATGGCCGACAACGGTGCCAAAAAAGCAATGGAAAAGAACAGTATTTTTAGAATCGCATCCCAGACCAAGGCTATCACTTCTACGGCTGTAATGATGCTTTGGGAAGAAGGCCATTTTCGTTTAGACGATCCCATATCAAAATACATTCCCGAGTTTGGAGAAGCGCAGCTTTTAGATACCTTCAATGAAGCCGACTCTACCTACACTACAAAACCGGCAGCCAGCCAAATTACCATCCGGCAGCTGCTCACCCATACTTCCGGTATCGGCTATGGGGTGATTGACGGTAATTCTCGTTTCAAAAAAATCTATGCAAAAGCGGGCATTACCGATTTGTTCACTACAAAAAACATTTCCATAGAGGCGAGCGTAAAAAAGTTGGCGACCCTGCCCTTACATCACAATCCCGGGGAAAAATTCACCTATAGTGAAGGTTTGGACGTACTTGGGTACTTTATAGAAATCATTAGCGGTATGCCCTTTGATGAATTTTTAAAAACCCGAATCTTTGACCCTTTGGGGATGGACGATACCTGGTTTTATCTTCCCAAGGAAAAGTATGATCGCCTGGTGGCCGTACAGCACAAAGAAAAGGGCCAATGGAAAAAGTACCCGATCACTTTTTATGATACCGATTACCCGATCAAAGGCGCCAAACGTTTTTTCTCAGGAGGCGCAGGCCTTTCGAGTACCGCAAAAGACTACGCTACCTTTTTACAAATGTATTTGAACCAGGGAGAATTCAACGGCACTCGTTTGTTGAGCCGTACCACCGTTCAAAGTATTATGGGGAACCAAACAGGAGACAAATTCACGGAAGGTACAAAACACTATGGCCTCGCATTTGGTGTTGTGACCCCAAAAGGCCAAGATGCAGGGGGCGAGGGAAGCACGGGTACCTTTGATTGGGGAGGCTACTTCAATACCCAGTATTTCGCCGACCCTGAAGAAAAACTCATCGGCGTCTTGTTAAAGCAGACGCAAGGTAAGGTAAACGACCCTTCAGGTTGGAAGTTTCGGCAACTTGTTTTTGCCGCTGTGGATGACTAAAAGACCTTTTTTACTTTATTTTGCTCATTAATGTTAACTTTAGACTTGCTTTTACACTAAACTACATATCATAAAACTATATCTATTATGAAAACACCATTTACACTCTTAGTACTGTTCGTTTGCGCCACTGCGTTTGCGCAAAAAATGAAAATTGAACAAGGAAATTTTGACTTCATCACCGACCAAAAAGAGGTGAACGTAGAATTCGTCTACGAGAACATGACCCTGCTGAAAGAGAAAATGAGCAATGAAGAGTACGTTGCCAAGCGCTCTGGTGATTTAGAAGAAAAAGCAAGAGGAAAAGGAAAGACTTGGGAGAAAAAGTGGAACTCGGCCCCAGAGCAAATCTGGAATCCGAAGTTTCTTGAACTTATGAACAAGTATATGAGCAAAGATACCGGTATTTACTTCGAGGAAGGTCTTGCCGATACCAAATACACTTTAATTGTGGAAACCATTTGGCTATATCCGGGATGGGATGCAGGCATTATGAAGCAACCCGCAAAAGTAACTACCAGCTTACGTTTCGTAGAGACTGCAAACAAAGACAAGGTTCTTGTACAGGTAAGTAGTAAAAATGCCCCCGGTGATCAGTGGGGAAACAACTACAGCAACGAAAGCCGAGTGGGCGAGGGCTATGCAAAAACCGCAAAGTCTTTGGCGAAGATGATCGTGAAGAAGGCTTTTTAAAATCGAGAATAAAAAAGCAAGATTTCCCTGCAATAAATTATACAAATTCAAAGAGAACCATAGGCATGACGTTTATAGCATGTCTATGGTTTTTAGAATGTTTATGCGTTGGTAGTGCGTTCCATCTCCATTGAAGCAATATGTGCCACGGTCTTCACCAAGCGGTCGTGGTTTTTCACAAAAGGATTGGTCTTGTCCCAAACATAGCCCGCCAAAACGGCACAAATCTGCGCCTTAATACTTTCGTTCACTTTGCTATGAAAGAATATTTTTTGCAGATTACCGGTATACCATTCCTTTACATAAGTTGAAAAAACATTTACTCCGTACATGATATATTCGGTATATTCCTTTT
Source organism: uncultured Flavobacteriaceae bacterium (assembly GCA_938010765.1). Lineage (GTDB taxonomy): Bacteria > Bacteroidota > Bacteroidia > Flavobacteriales > Flavobacteriaceae > Pelagihabitans. The sequence goes on from CALLVX010000081.1 coordinate 2,138, forward strand.
CCCAATCAACCGTTTCTCCCTTGAGTTCGCGGGTGATCAACTGCGCCGATAAGTGTGCCGACTCAGTAGCAAATGTAACCCCAGAAGAAAATACGGGATCTAAAAATTCAGCGCTATTTCCCGTAAGGGCAAAACCTTTTCCGTACAGCTGTTTTACCGAAGCGGAAAAATTCTTTATTTGTCTGGGTTCAAACTTGTACTCCAAACCTTCAAAGCGTTCCCGATAATATTCCGAAAGCTTCATCATTTCCCGTAGTTTTTCAGTGGGGGTACCTTCAAAAGAATCCAGATACTCGATCGTCCCTACATACCCGATGCTGCAGTCGCCATTTGAAAAAGGGATTACCCATAACCAAGTATCCGTATCGATTACATCAAATGTAATCATGGTCCCCTCCTTCTCTTCGGGCCTGTTTACATCTTTCACATGTGTAAAAATAGTTGCGTGTATAGGGATATCAGAAGCTTTGTCCAAACTTAGCAATCGAGGCAATACCCGCCCCCATCCGCTAGAATCGATAATATATTTTGCGCTAATTGTTGATTCATTGCCATCTAAATCCTTAACGGTAGTCATAGAAGCGCCATCATCGGCAAAATCTACGGCGACCACTTCTTTTTCAAAATCGATCGTAACACCCCATTTCCGAAGCTCATCCGTAAGGGCCATATCAAAATCGGCACGCGGCACTTGCCATGTCCAGTCCCAACCTTCACCATGTTTTATACCAAAATCAAATTCACAAATACCGTCTTTCCCAGTAACAAAACGAGCGCCCTTTTTTACTTCAAAATTTTTGGCTTCCAAACAAGGAAGCAAACCGACCGCATCAAAATTATCCATACATCTGGGAATTAAACTTTCCCCGATAACAAAGCGTGGAAAACGATTCTTTTCGACCACCTTGATATTAAAACCCTGCTTATAAAGATACGCTGCAGCTACCGACCCCGAAGGCCCGGCCCCTATAATGAGTACATCGACGTTTTCGTTTTTCATTGGTCCAGCTTAAGTTGGTAAGGAAGCGCAAAGTCAAAAATGGTATCAATTTTGATAGCAGGTTTAAACCTTTTGTGCCATTGTATTCAAAATTAAGGAATAGATTCACTAATTATTATAAATTTGCGAACCAAAATCCCTATTTTTATTTACTAAAGTATCATTTATACCCGACAGAATCAACCATACATGCCGAAAATTAAAGGAAAGCTAGGAATACAAGATTTTTATAGTACCATTTTTGAAGAAGAGCCGATAACAGTAGATAAAGCGGTAATCGAGACCGTACAGGCTAGCTTTGATTTCCTTAAAGAATTCTCCAAAAACAAGATTATTTATGGCGTCAATACTGGTTTCGGGCCCATGGCACAATATAAAATCAAGGATTCGGAAACCATTCAATTGCAATACAATCTTATCCGCAGCCATGCCTCAGGAACGGGAAACCCCATTTCACCTAAATACGTAAAGGCGGCCATGCTTGCCCGTTTGAATACCTTAAGCCTTGGAAATTCGGGAGTGCATACATCGGTAATCGAGGTAATGACGGCATTGATCAACAAAAATATTACACCACTCATTTATGAACATGGCGGCGTAGGGGCCAGTGGCGACCTAGTACAACTCGCTCATTTGGCATTGGTCTTGATCGGGGAAGGAGAAGTGTTTTACAAAGGAGAACGACTAACGACCCAATCGGTATTTGAAAAAGAAGGCATAGAACCCATCAAAGTTGAGCTTAGAGAAGGGCTTGCATTGATCAATGGTACTTCGGTGATGACCGGGATCGGTGTTGTCAACACCATCTATACAAGAAGGTTATTAGAATGGATGATTTGCTGCTCCTCTGCTATCAACGAAATTGTAGAGGCGTACGATGACCACCTTAGCCACGACCTTAACCAAACTAAAAAGCACCTAGGGCAACGCGAAATTGCACGGTCTATGAGAAGTCATCTTCAAGATAGCAATCTTACTCGAAAAAGGGAGCATCATTTGTATGTGGCCACCGATGAAGTAAAGGTCTTTGAAGAAAAAGTGCAGGAATATTACTCGTTGCGTTGCGTACCTCAAATTTTAGGTCCGGTTCTTGATACCCTTAATGAGGTGGAACGTATTATGATCGAAGAAGTAAATTCTGCCAACGACAACCCTATCGTAGACGTCGCTAAAAAAAACGTATACCATGGCGGTAATTTTCATGGTGACTATGTATCTCTTGAAATGGATAAGTTAAAGATCGTGGTGACAAAGATGAGCATGTTGGCCGAAAGGCAATTAAATTATCTTCTCAACTCCAAATTAAATGATATTCTACCTCCTTTTGTAAATCTTGGTACTTTAGGGCTTAACTTCGGGATGCAAGGGGTGCAATTTACCGCCACCTCTACCACCGCGGAAAACCAGACGCTTTCGAATCCTATGTACGTGCATAGTATTCCGAACAATAACGACAACCAAGATATTGTTAGTATGGGCACGAATGCGGCCTTAATGACCAAAAAGGTAATTGAAAATGCTTTCGAGGTCGTCGCTATTGAAATGATTACGGTCGTGCAGGCCATTGAGTATCTACAAGTACAGGATAAAGTGTCTACCAAGACCCGAAAAATGTACGATGCGGTACGCAATATAGTTCCCCCTTTCAAAGAGGATGTAATAATGTATCCCTATGTCAATGCTGTAAAGAACTATATTATAAACCATCAAAATAAAAAGTCATGAACAAATTTTACATCTTTTTTTTCGCGATATTCTTAAGCACTTTTTCGGTATTCGGCCAAGAAATCGCCTTGGTACGCGAAGGCGATCGTTTTGGTTATATAGATAAGACCGCCGCATATGTAATCGAACCAAAATTCGAAAACGCAAAAAGTTTTTCAGATGGTTTGGCGGCCGCCGAACAAGACGACCAATGGGGGTATATCAACGTTTCGGGCGAATGGGTCATTCAACCACAATTCGAAAAGGTAAAACACTTTAATTCGGGCATTGCCATGGTCAACAAAGATGGCGAATGGCAATACATCACCAAATCGGGATCGGTTTTGGAAACCCCGGCCGCCGACAAAATATATGATTTCAAGGATGGGGTCGCCATCTATAGAAAATTGGATAAAATAGGCCTTATTGGAACCGATGGGAAACTAGTGATAGCACCTATTTTTGAATCGATCAAAAAATTCAGAAATGGCCATGCCAAAGTACAAAAAGGAGTGTATTGGGGCATGATCAATAACAAGGGAGAATTCGTTGTACCTGCCGAATTTGAGGAAATAGGAAATACCTATAGTCCCTATGGCGTTTTTGTAAAAAAGAATGGCGTTTTTGGTGTATATGCCGAAGGGAGCTTTAACGCCATTGAAGGAGCTGATCGGGTTTGGAATTTTACAGGAGATTCTGGACTTACCTACGCTCGAAAAGAGAAAAAGGTAGGCTTTGTAAACTCTAAGGGAGAATGGGTGATTCCTCCGACCTTCGATAAAGCCAGGGCATTTTCGAATGGTTTGGCACCCGTTGCCAAAGGAAAACTATGGGGATACGTAAATGAAAAAGGAAAAATGGCCATCGACCTTCAATTTCGAGATGCCGAAGTTTTTTCAAAAAGCGGCCTCGCACCGGTAAAAGAAAAGCGGTGGGGGTTTATAGACAAAAGTGGAAATTTAGTAATCCCAATGGAATATGATATTAGTGCAGGGCTCGCATTTCTCAAAGGCGCAGAAGACAAAGGATTTAAAAACGGACTTGCCCGTGTAAAGACTAAAAAAGGCTGGGGGTTCCTTACTGAAAAAGCAGCACTGCTCGGAGATAAATGGTTCGAGAATGCCGAGTCTTTTGTATTGGTCAAATAACTTGAAATTTGAACGTTTAGGAAAAGTCGAACCAAAGTTCACTCCCCTTTATGTTCCCAAATAGTCTTATGGAAGAAATACAAAAATACGCCTTGGTTACTGGAGGGTCCCGCGGAATTGGGCGCGCCATTTGTGAACAACTGGCAAAAGATTTGGATTATACGATCCTCATTAATTACAATAGCAATAAAGAAGCTGCTGAAGAAACCTTGCAGTTAGTCGAAGCGGCAGGAGGAAAAGGCCAATTGCTATGTTTTGATGTAGCCGATGCCGAGACTGTAAAAGACACTTTGGAAACTTGGCTTGAAGAAAATAAGAACGCGGTGATCGAAGTAGTCATCAATAATGCAGGTATTACTAAAGACGGACTCTTTATGTGGATGACACCCGAAGATTGGTCGAAAGTAATTAATACCAGCCTCAACGGATTCTATAACGTTACCAATGCCTTGATCCAAAAACTGCTTGTTAATAAATATGGCAGAATTATCAATATGGTATCGGTATCGGGCCTAAAGGGTACCCCGGGGCAAACCAATTATTCCGCCGCAAAAGGAGCGGTTATTGGTGCGACTAAGGCACTTGCACAAGAAGTTGCAAAAAGAAACGTTACTGTAAATGCCGTAGCGCCTGGATTTATCAAAACCGATATGACCAGTGAGTTGAATGAACAAGAGCTAAAGAAAATGGTACCGGCAAATCGCTTTGGAAAAGCGGAGGAAGTGGCACACTTGGTATCGTTTTTGGCCTCTTCAAAATCGTCATACATTACAGGCGAGGTAATCAACATCAACGGCGGTATTTATTCTTAAAAAACCGATTGGGGCTTATGCAGAGAGTTGTAATTACGGGAATGGGCATTTATTCATGCATCGGCAAGAATCTTGACGAAGTTAAAACTTCGTTGTACGAGGGTCGTTCCGGTATTGTATACGACCAAGAGAGGGCCGATTTCGGGTATCGCTCGCCACTGACGGGGGCGGTGGATGCCCCGGAACTAAAGCCGTTTCTCACACGAAGGCAACGCATCAGTATGGGAGAAGAAGCCCAGTATGCCTATGTTGCTACCTTGGAAGCCCTACAAAATGCAAAAATTGATCAAGAGTACTTAGATAAGAATGAAGTAGGCATCTTATACGGGAACGATAGCACAGCGCGATCCGTAATAGAATCTATTGACGTGATGCGGGCGAAAAAGGATACCACCTTAGTGGGGTCGGGCGCCATATTCAAGGCCATGAATTCAACGGTTACCATGAACTTGTCGACCATCTTTAAGCTGCGTGGAATTAACTTTACCATTAGTGCCGCCTGCGCCAGTGGCTCCCATTCGATTGGGACGGCCTATCATTTGATCAAAAGTGGTTTACAAGATTGCATTATCGCCGGTGGGGCACAAGAAATCAACCACCTTGCAATGGGCAGTTTCGATGGCCTGGGGGTCTTTGCCATGAATGAAACCACTCCCAAAAAAGCTTCCCGCCCATTCGATAAAGACCGCAATGGGCTGGTCCCGAGTGGAGGGGCGGCTTCGCTAGTGCTTGAAAGCTACGAATCTGCCGTGAATCGCGGTGCGCCTATTTTAGGAGAAGTAGTCGGCTACGGTTTTTCCTCCAATGGGGACCATATTTCTACCCCAAATGTAGAAGGCCCTACGAGGGCGATGACCCGGGCCCTGGAGCAGGCAAATATGAACGCAGGCGATGTTGACTATGTAAACGCACATGCAACATCTACTCCAGTGGGTGATGCGAACGAAGCAATGGCCATTTTGGAGGTTTTCAAAGAAGGAAACCCGCATGTAAGTTCTACCAAATCGATGACCGGCCATGAATGTTGGATGGCAGGAGCAAGCGAGGTTATTTATTCGATGCTGATGATGCGTGATTCGTTTATTGCACCGAACATTAATCTTGAAAATCCCGATGAAGTATCGGCCAAATTAAACATAGTTAGGAAAACCTTAAATAAAAAAATTGACGTATTTTTGTCGAATTCATTCGGATTTGGAGGTACAAATTCTGCTTTGATTATTAAAAAATGCTAGCAAAAGATGATAATGACCAAACAAGTTATTGTTGAAAAGATTGATGCATTCCTCATCGACGAATTCGAGGTCGATCCAGAAGAGCTGACCCCAGGTGCAAACCTGAAAGAATCAGTGGGTCTTGATAGTTTAGACTTTGTAGACCTAGTAGTTGCCGTTGAAAGTAATTTTGGCGTAAAGTTGGTCGGAGACGACTTCGTCAATATTATTACCTTACAGGATTTCTACGATTTGATCGAAAGTAAACTGGACTGACCCTCCAAACAATACCAATGAATGGCAGCGGAGTGGGAAGGAAAATCCAGGGGTACGGTCTTAGGGTATAAGATTTACATTTTCTTCATAAAGCACCTTGGTCTAAACGCCTCCTATTTTCTACTAAATTTTGTAGTGCTTTATTTTTGCTTTTTTTCTATAAGAAGCACCAAGGCCATCTATAGATATCTTAAAAATCGACAAGGCTACGCTACCCTTAAGAGTTTTTTCAATGTTTACAGGAGCTACTATCGATTTGGGCAAACGCTCATCGATAAGACGGCAATTTCCGTTGGTTTTAAAGATCGGTTCACCTACGAATTCGATGGAATCGAAAAAATCGAAAAATTCCTTGAACAAAAACGCGGCGGTATCTTACTCAGTGCCCACGTCGGAAACTTCGAAGTAGCCGAGTTTTTTTTAGACGACCTGAATGCCGTAAATAATATTAGTTTGGTAACCTGGGATCAAGAACATCAAAAAATTAAAGAGTATATGGAGCGTGTTACCTCCAAATCTACTATAAAGTTCATCTTGATCAACGATGACATGTCGCATATCTTCGAAATACATGAGGCAATAAGCAATGGTGAACTGGTATGTTTTACAGGAGACCGCTATATTGAAGGCTCCAAATATCTCGAAGAAATATTTATGGGCGCCACGGCTCAATTTCCTATGGGCCCTTATTTATTGGCTTCAAAATTAAAAGTCCCCGTACTTTTTGTGTACGTTATGAAAGAATCAAAAAAACATTACCATCTTTACGCTAGGAGTATTGAGGTAAAACGAGGTGATGCCAAAGGTATTTTAAAGGCCTATACACAAAATTTGGAATGGATCTTACAAAAGTACCCACTACAGTGGTTCAATTACTTTGACTTTTGGAATGATAATAAAGGCAAATGAAACAAGTTTTAGTAGTCTACTTTTCCCAAACAGGACAGCTGTTGGATATCATTAACAACGTCATCGCCCCTCTTAAGGACGAGAACACTGCCATTACCTATCACCAGATTATTCCGGAGAAACCGTTTCCGTTTCCGTGGAGGGAAGAAGTATTTATCGATGCGTTTCCGGAATCGTATCTTCAAATACCGGCACCTATTAATACGCCCGATGCTTCAATAATGAACAAGAAGTATGATTTGGTTGTTTTGGGGCACCAAGTATGGTATTTGACCCCTTCGGTACCTCTCAATTCATTCCTTAAATCGGACGCTGCAAAAATAATACTGAATAACACCCCTGTTATCACGGTAATCGGCGCCCGAAATATGTGGTACCAATCTCAGGAAAAAGTAAAACGCCTGCTAGTAGATTGCAAGGCAAAATTGGTAGGTAATATTGCCTTGATCGATAGAAACTTGAACCATGTAAGTGTAATTACCATTCAGCATTGGATGTTACGTGGCAGAAAAGACCGTTATCTTGGCATATTTCCAAGACCCGGGGTTTCCGACAAAGACATTCAAGAGGCCAACAAATTCGGCGGGCCTATTAAAGAGGCACTACACTCGGGAACTTTCGAAAATCTTCAAAAAAAACTCCTCTTACTTGGTGCTGTAAAGATCAACGCATCACTGATACCGACCGACAAACGCGGGAACGTAATTTTCTCCAAATGGGCCACGCTGATCATGAAAAAAAGCAGGTCAGGTGCCGCCGTCAGAAAACGATGGCTTACCGTTTTTAAATACTATTTACAATTTACGATTTGGATTATTGCACCAATCCTTTTTATTGTATTTTTGCTGTCATACCTTCCCTTTTATCGTAAGATTCAAAAGGACGTGGCGTATTATTCCTCAGTTGATTTGAGGTAATCAAAAACAAACGAAATAGCACGAAAAGTTCAAACAAACCTAGAAGTCAAAAAGAGTTTCTATCGATTTCCCCGACCAATTGGGACAATACTATATGAAAGACGTCTACATAACCAAAATAGCTAAGTTTTTACCGAACGATCCCGTAGGAAACGACCAGATAGAAGAACGGTTGGGTATGATCAACGGGAAGCCTTCAAGGTCAAAACATATTGTACTTAGAAGTAATAAAATCAAGACCCGATATTTTGCTGTTGACAAAAACGGGGTCGTTACTCACAACAACGCTCAACTTACCGAGGAAGCCATACGGAATTTAGAGGATGAAGGCTTTTCGTTGGAAGATGCGCAACTGTTGTCTTGTGGTACTTCTGTACCCGACCACTTGCTGCCTTCCCATGCCGCCATGGTACATGGTTTGCTGAAAAATGGCAATATGGAAATCAATTCTGCCTCGGGAGTTTGCTGTTCAGGAATGAGCGCACTAAAATATGGATATATGGCCATACGTTCAGGTCAGGTACAAAAAGCGATATGTACAGGTTCCGAAAGGTCTTCCGCTATGACCAAATCAGACATGTTCGAGCAGGAAGTAGCGCACTTGGAAGAACTTGAAAACAATCCTATTATAGCATTTGATAAAGATTTTCTTAGGTGGATGCTTTCTGATGGTGCGGGTGCCGTACTATTGGAAAATGAACCTAATGGAACTGGAACTATTTCATTAAAAATCGAGTGGATAGAGGGTTTTTCCTATGCCTATGAAATGGAAGCCTGTATGTATGCCGGAGGGGAAAAGATGGAAGACGGAACCCTAAAGCCATGGTCCGATTATGAATCAGGGGAATGGAATCAGAAATCGGTTTTTGCCATCAAACAAGATGTAAAGTTGCTTGGAGCGAACATTTTAGAAAAAGCGGCCGATAGTTTGAAAAAGGCTTACGCAAAACATAATTTGGATCCAAATGATATCGATTATTTCTTGCCTCATATTTCATCCTATTTCTTTAAAAAGGGTTTCTATGACGAAATGAAGAAAAGTGGTATCGAAATACCTCTTGAAAAATGGTTCTTGAACCTTGAAAAGGTCGGGAATATGGGAGCTGCCTCAATATATATCATGTTAGAAGAATTGATGAATTCTGGCGATTTAAAAAAAGGGGATCGTATTCTATTGTTTGTACCAGAGAGTAGTCGATTTTCATATATACATACATATTTAACCGTCTTCTAGATGAACATTCTAGAAAAACCAATAACCGATAGTGCGCTTTTAAAGGGCCTAATTCCCCAAAAGTCGCCATTCGTTATGGTGGATAAACTGTATTACTTTTCAGAGACCAAGATTGTATCTGGTTTTAAGATTCCGCCCGATAACCTTTTCATTTTTAAAAACCGTTTTTCTGCTCCGGGCCTTATTGAGAACATGGCACAAACAGTGGCACTACACACGGGTTACAAGTATTATCTTAATCAACAGGAGGCACCCGTAGGTTATATCGGCGCCATCAAAAAAGCCGTGGTACATTCGCTACCGGAAATAGGCACAGAATTGGAAACTACCGTGAAAATTCTTCACAATATAATGGGTATAACCTTAGTAACGGCCCAGGTCAGTTGCAATGGAAAATTACTCGCAGAGAGCGAAATGAAAACAGCCTTGGCAAGTTAAGTGGAACAAGTAAGACACAACATAGAAATCCAGAAATACCTACCCCATCGGGAACCGATGCTCATGACCAGTAGCATGCCCTTTCTTGATTCTGATTCGGTGGAGACCTATTTTGACATTGACCCCAGCTGTATATTCCTAAAAAACGACCATCTTTCAGAATCGGGTCTTATAGAAAATGCAGCGCAGAGCTGTGCGGCAATTGTAGCGCAAAGCTATGTTGTATCAACCGAAACAGGGAAAGCCACAGGAAAAGTCATCGCCTATATCAGTGCCATCAAAAAAGTGAAAATATTGGATTTGCCCAAGGTGAATGAACGTATCATCACCAAGGGGAAGTTGATTTCGAGATATGACGATGCCGATTTCAGCCTTTGTACGATGGAAGCTACCACTTTTAGAAAAGAAGAATTAATCGTAGCTTGTACTTTTAATTTTTTAATCCATGGGATAGACCCGCACTAATACCGATCCAGTGAAAAAAGAAGAAATACCCCAGGACGAGAGTTTTTTCACAGAAGAACATGGTAAGGAACTCTACTATGCCGTAGACGAAAATGGTAATTACACTACCGGACTTAGTTCGGGATGGGAAGCAAAAACCATCGCCTTGAACAATGCATTGGAGGCGATAGAAGAACGTATCGCCGACGCAAAAAAAAGAATGCTTGAAAACAAGACCAGCCCGATCGAATACTATATGGAGGTCTGCAAAATGGAGCCGCCCGTACTTGCAAGTTACGTGGGTATCTGGCTTTGGAGGGTAAAACGACACTTTAAACCTTCGGTCTTTAAAAAACTGAGTCAAAAGACATTGGAAAAATACGCAACAGCTTTCGATATCACAGTAGAACAATTAAAAAATGTAGCTCCCTAACACATGAAGATAGATTTCGAGCATAAACAGTCCGCTCATTGCGAAAATGGGGTAGTATCCAACTTAATGAAATTCAACGGCCACCAAGTAAGCGAACCTATGGTTTTCGGTATCGGCTCCGGACTTTTGTTCTGCTATATTCCGTTCATAAAGATCAACTATGCCCCGTTGATTACCTATAGGGCCATGGCCGGCTTTATTTTTAACCGTTTCGCAAAAAGGGTCGGCATCAAAATAAAAAGAGAAAAATTTAAAGATCCAAAAAAAGCCAAAGAAAGGCTCGATGAAAACCTTAAACACAACAATCCTGTAGGGCTTCAGGTAGGGGTCTACAATTTGGTCTATTTCCCAGATGAATACCGTTTTCATTTTAATGCGCATAACCTAGTTGTTTATGGCAAGGAAGATGACACCTACCTAATTAGCGACCCGGTAATGCAACATGTAACCACCTTAACTGCCAAAGAATTGGAAAAGGTTCGGTATGCAAAGGGGCCTTTTGCGCCAAACGGCCATATGTATTACCCCATCTCCTTTCCAGAAACGCTAGAACTAGAAACAGCCATTCGCAAAGGCATCAAACATACCTGCCGCGAAATGTTGGCCCCAGTGCCCATAGTGGGTGCCAAAGGTGTTAAAACCGTAGCCAAACTAATTCGAAAATGGCCTAAAAAACACGGTGTAAAAAAAACCAATCATTACCTGGGTCAAATTGTACGAATGCAAGAGGAAATTGGTACTGGGGGTGGTGGGTTTCGGTATATCTATGCGGCCTTTCTGCAAGAAGCAAGCGGAATATTAAGCAATGAAGAACTTGCGGTGCTTTCCAAAGAAATGACGCAAATAGGAGATCAGTGGCGCGATTTTGCCCTAAATGCCTCTAGGATTTATAAAAATAGAAGCGTTCAGGAAGACGCATACAATAAGGTTGCAGATGAATTGGAGGCCATTGGGAACCGGGAAGCCAATTTTTTCAACAAACTAAAGCGGGCCATTTAGTAAACTACCTCGGGGCAAGTCAACGAGGCATTGAAAGGAAATTTAATATTCGATTTCGACGCAGGCCCGCCTGAATACTTTTCGGGCTGGTGTCGGAGCAACTTGCCTAACGGCATTCAGATATAAACCTCGCTTATCGAGTCAATGATTCAAATATCCCAACTTTCTAAGAAGTATAAAGGTGCCACCGATTTTTCTGTGCGCGACCTCGACCTCACTATAGAAGATGGCGAGATTTTTGGCCTTTTAGGCCCGAACGGAGCTGGAAAAACAACCCTAATTTCAATGTTATGCTCCTTACTAAGACCTACAACCGGTAGCTTTACTATCAACAATCTTAATTATAAGCACAATAAGAACCAATTAAAACAATTGGTGGGCATCGTTCCGCAAGAGTATGCCCTCTACCCTTCCCTAACCGCCATTGACAACCTAATGTACTTTGGAAGTATGTATGGCCTTAAAGGGAAACTATTAAAAAATAAAATAAAAGAACAGCTCGAAATTTTAGGGCTTCACGATTTCGCTCGTCGGCCAATAAAAACTTTTTCAGGCGGAATGAAAAGACGTCTTAACCTAATCTCCGGGATTTTACATGACCCCAAAGTACTGTTTCTCGATGAACCCACTGTTGGGGTAGATGTGCAGTCGAGAACGGTCATCATAGATCATTTAAAACAGTTGAACACCGAAGGCACTACCATCGTTTATACCTCGCATCATTTAAATGAAGCCGAACATTTTTGCGATCGGGTAGCTATCATAGACCGTGGGCAAATCGTTTGTAAAGGTGTGCCCAAAGCACTTATCGAAGCACACGAGAACGCTCATCATTTAGAAGATTTATTCTTAATCCTTACCGGTAAAGCCCTACGTGATCATGCATAAACTTTGGGCATCTACATATAAAGAGTTTTTACTACTTACCCGAGACATAGGCGGTTTGGCCGTTTTATTCCTAATGCCTTTACTACTTGTAATCACTATCACTACAATACAAGACGGTACGTTCAAGACGCTCGAGACTTCTAAAATTCCCATGTTGCTGGTCGACAAGGATCAAGGTGCCGTATCCCGGAACATCCAAGAAAATCTCAATAGTTCCGATCTTTTTGAAGTAATTGCCGGAAAAAGTGAGAAGGACGCACAAAATTTGGTGCAAAAAGGCACCTATCAATTGGCCATTATTATTCCAAAAGACCTTTCCAAAGATCTACAGCAAAAGGTACGTGACAATGTAGAAGAAATTCTGATGCGATTTGGTATGGAGGAAGAGAACATTACCTCGGTAAAATCAGAACCGAAGCCCAAAGAAGTAATCCTTTATTTTGACCCGGCAACACAGCAATCCTTTAAAAGTTCGGTACGTAGCAATATCAAACAAATGATCTCTCAAATCGAGAGTCAAACAATATACAAGGCCTTCCAAGAACAACTGACCGAAGATGAAAGCGAAGTTATTTTTGACACCCGCCATTTCATAACCTTCAAGGAGATAGATCCCAACAACAACGAAAAACCCTTGGTGCCGAACTCCACCCAACATAATATTCCGGCATGGACACTTTTTGCTATTTTCTTCATCATATTACCGCTAGGAATCAATATGGTAAAAGAGAAAAACCAAGGTACCTTTGTACGTTTGCGAACACAGCCCGTATCCTATGCTACGGTTTTAGGGGGAAAGACATTGGTGTATGTAACGGTATCCCTAATTCAATTCGCTCTTATGATCTTGGTGGGCATCTACCTCTTTCCGCTCATTAACCTGCCCAAATTGGACGTCTCGGGAAGATTGCCCCTATTATTTGTAGTCGCCTTTTTCGCTGGCCTAGCAGCGGTAGGGCTTGGGCTATTATTGGGCACCATTGCAAAAACCCAAGAGCAGTCAGCTCCTTTTGCGGCTACATTCGTTGTAATATTGGCTGCCATCGGAGGGGTATGGGTCCCCGTTTTTGCCATGCCAAAGCTCATGCAAACACTTTCAAATCTCTCTCCCATGAATTGGGGACTCAATGCCTTTTATGATGTATTTTTACGCAAAGTAGGTTTTGCAGAGATACTGCCCGAAATTTCTTTGTTGTTCGGCTTTTTCCTCATTACCACCCTAATTGCGTTAAGCTACAATTCAAGAAAAAATGCCATCTAAGACCGTTACAGAAATTAGTTTTACAAGTGAAGTCAGGGTTCGGTTCACAGAAACCGACCCCCTTGGTATCGTATGGCATGGCAACTACATACAATATTTTGAGGATGGGCGGGAAGCTTTCGGAAGACATCATGGTATCTCGTATCTAGATCAAAAATCCCACAATTTCTCTACACCCATTGTAGAGTCGAAATGCGAACACAAACTGCCCCTCACCTATGGCGACGTTGCCACTATAGAAACCACCTATGTAGATTCGGCCGCGGCAAAAATGATTTTCAAGTACAAAATTTTCAACCCCAAGGGGCAAGTGGTCTGTACCGGAAAAACGGTACAGGTATTTGTCGAATTGGGTGGGGAGCTTTCTCTAATAATCCCGGGGTTTTTCAAAGATTGGAAACTAAAAATGGGACTCCTAAATGAGTAAAGTCTACCTGTCACATAACAACTTACTGTCTGCCTATGGTTTTGACTCCCTCGCCGCGATCACCAAAATCAAGCAAGAGCGATCGAGCCTTCGGTTGATTGACGACCCAAACATTTTATCGAAAACCGTCTGCACCTCTCGAATTGTTACCGAAAAATTAAAAGAGGCCTTTGGCCTTTTAAACCCGAAGGAGTCCTACACTCGTTTAGAACAGTTACTGATCATCTCGCTCGAAAAAACCATCAAAGCTTCCGGGCTTCCGTTGAACGAACGGGTAGGCTTGCTTATTTCTACTACCAAAGGGAACATCGATGCCCTTGATACGCGGAACCCTTTTGACGAAGAACGGGCTTATTTGCATGTTCTCGGTGAAAAAATCAAAACCTTTTTCGGTTTTCATCACGATGCCATGGTACTTTCAAACGCATGTGTTTCAGGAGTTTTAGCTATCGCTACGGCAAAACGCTTTATAGCACAAGGCACTTACGACCATGTATTTGTAGCGGGCGGAGACCTGGTTACGAAGTTTATCTTATCGGGTTTCAATGCCTTTCAAGCCTTAAGCGATGCTCCTTGCAAACCATATGATAAAAACCGCACAGGCATCAACATCGGTGAAGTAGGGGCTAGTATACTTATTACTAAAGACAGTGGTGCGCTAGCGAAAGAATCGGTGGTGTTATTGGGAGAAGCTTCTTGCAATGATGCCAACCATATTTCGGGGCCTTCCCGTACCGGCGAAGGTCTTTTTAGAAGTATTGAGTCGGCAATGAAACAGGCGGATGTTTCGGCAGCGGAAATCGATACTATTTCTGCTCATGGCACTGCCACCATGTTCAATGACGAAATGGAATCGATCGCCTTTAACCGGGTCGGTTTGCAAGACACCCCTTTGAACAGCCTAAAAGGTTATTTTGGGCATACCTTGGGAGCATCGGGTCTTTTAGAGACCATCGTCGGTATGCATTCATTACATCAAAACACCCTATTTTGCTCCAAAGGATTTGAAGAACTCGGGGTCTCCGAACCCTTGAACGTAATCGATAAAACCACCCCAAAACCGATTGATATATTTTTAAAGACCGCATCTGGTTTTGGTGGCTGCAATACGGCCGCCATCTTTAAAAAAGTAGCAGAGTAATGGCAACTACACACTATATAGAGCACTATTGCAGAATAACCGAGGGACGTATTTCAAAAAACGGCACCTTAGTTTTTGAAAGCGGGGAAACCGAGTTTTCAGACTTTATTAAATCGGCCTATAAGACGCTGAGGATTGATTATTCAAAGTTCTTTAAGATGGATTCTTTAAGTAAATTGGCCTTAGTCGCGGCCGACTTGCTATTGTTAGATGAACCCGAAAAAAATATGGCCCTGGTGTTTTCGAATAGGGCCAGCAGCCTTGATACCGATCGAAAACACCAACAAAGTATTCAAGATTCCGAGAGTTATTACCCGAGCCCAGCGGTCTTCGTGTACACCCTTCCCAACATCTGTTTAGGAGAAATCAGTATTAAACATCGTTTATTTTCAGAAAATGGCTTTTTCATATTTAACCGTTTCAAGGCCGGCAATTTGTTCGATTATGCCAACAGCTTACTCGCAATGCAAAAGGCAGAAAAAGTACTTTGTGGTTGGGTAGATTTCGACTGTGAAAAATACGATGCCTTTTTGTACGTTGTAGCAAAGAATGGTACTTTTACCCATTCTAAAGAAAGAATAAACCAATTATACCAGACCCTATGACCGATTTGAAACTAGAATTGAAGGAAAAAATTATCGAGCAGCTAAACCTGGAAGATGTGTCTATAACCGAAATCGGTGATAACGATCCGCTTTTTGGGGAAGGCTTAGGATTGGATTCTATTGATGCTTTGGAACTCATCGTAATGTTAGATAAAGATTACGGCATCAAATTGGCCGACCCAAAAGAGGGAAAAAAAATCTTTGAATCGGTAGAGACCATGGCCACCTATATTACTTCTAAAAAGGCCAACTAATCAAAACGCTTCTTTTAAACTTTCCAAGTATACATCTACAATATAAAATTTCTTGTTAAAAGCAACCCTTATCGACAAAAGGGCATCACTAAAATTTATCTAGAAAGATAGGATCTTCGTATTTTCGCAGCTGAAAACTTTTTCAGTTTCAAACGTGCTATGGGAAAAGGTATTGCAATTACGGGAATGGGTGTTATCTCGGCCATTGGAAACAATGTTGAAGAGAACTATCGATCGCTTGTATCCAACACCATAGGAATTACCAAAATCTCCCATATCGATACCGTTCATAAAAACGATATAATGGTGGGTGAGGTTTCGGCCACCAACTCTGAATTGGAAGCACAACTTGGCCTGTCACCCGATAGTTGGTCAAGAACATCACTTTTGGCGGTTATTGCGGCCAAAGAAGCCATTGCCAATGCGGGTATCGAAGACATCAATGCTTTTAAAACCGGGCTGATTTCAGGAACCACCGTTGGGGGAATGGACAAATCGGAACAATATTTCTACGAATACTTTGAAAATGACAAAACTTGGCATCATATCAATGGTCTGCATGCAGGTGATTCCACACAAAAAATAGCTACTGAACTTGGCATGGAGGCAAGTTTTACCACCACTATTAGCACTGCTTGTTCTTCAGCGGCCAATGCGATAATGCTTGGAGCGCGAATGATCAAATCGGGCCGATTGGATCGGGTAATAGTCGGGGGAGCAGATTGCTTGTCCAAATTTACCATCAACGGTTTTAAAACCTTGATGATATTGTCAGATACCTATAATACACCCTTCGATGACGATAGAAAAGGGTTGAATTTGGGAGAATCGGCCGCCTATTTGGTGCTCGAATCGGATGCTGTTGTCGCAAAAGAAAACAAAAAAGTATTAGGTTATGTAAAGGGTTACGGGAATGCGAATGATGCATTTCACCAAACCGCCTCCTCGGATCATGGAGATGGTGCCGTACTGGCCATGAAGCAGGCATTAAAAGTAGCCGGGCTTTCAACAGATGCAGTCGATTATATAAATGCCCATGGTACGGCCACCCCGAACAACGACCTTTCTGAAGGCCGGGCCATGGTGCGGGTTTTTGACGGCAAAGTTCCCGAATTTAGCTCTACCAAGGCCTTTACCGGGCACACTTTGGCAACTGCGGGCGCCATTGAAGCAGTGTATTCGGTACTTGCCCTTCAAAACAATGTCATTTACCCTAACCTTAATTTTAAAACTCCGATGCAAGAGTTTGATTTGTTACCGCAAACGGAACTGAAACAGAAAGAGTTACAGGTAGTACTGTCCAATTCTTTTGGTTTTGGTGGTAATTGCACGACCTTATTATTTTCAAAACAGGCATGACAAAGCGGGTTTATATAAATAGCGTTGGTTCGGTTTCTGCTCAAAAAACATTTGAGAATGATTCGTTTTTAGACGAAATCACGGTACATTACGACACTACGATCAGTGTAATAAGCCCTAATTACAAAGATTATATCCCACCAGCAGCAGCCAGAAGAATGGCCAAGGGCATTAAGATGAGTACGGTAAGTTCTAAGACTGCTTTGGACGAGGCCGGCCTGGAAAACGTTGATGCTATAATCGTTGGAACGGGGCTTGGCTGTATCGACGACTCAGAAAAATTCATTAGTGCCATTATCGACAACAAAGAGCAATTCCTTACCCCAACGAGATTCATTCAGTCATCGCACAATTCGGTATCTGGACAAATTGCCCTCGGCATTGGTTGCAAAGGTTACAATTACTCCTATGTGCACTCGGCAGCCTCTTTTGAGTCTTGCTTGATCGATGCCATGATGCAAATTCAGTTGGAGGAGGCAAAGAACATATTGGTGGGCGGGGTCGACGAACTCGTAGCACATCATGTAGATACCCATCGTTTAATCGATCACATTAAAAAAACACCGGTAGAAAGCAGCAAGTTATTGACATCCAAAACGGCAGGTTGTGTCATGGCGGAAGGGGCTCACTTTTTTGTTTTATCCGAAAAAAAACAAGCTTCGACCTATGCCGAATTAATCGGAGTACGTACCTATAACACCCTATCAAAAGAACAGTTGGCGCAGACCGTTACCGAATTTCTAAGGGAACATGAACTCAACTCGGACGCTATTGATTTGGTTGTTTTAGGATATAATGGTGATGTAAACTTCGATGCTTATTACGACCTTCTTACCCAAGATATGTTCTTAAATACGGCCCAAGCCTATTACAAACATTTATCGGGTGAATATGATACCGCCAGTGGTTTCGGTTTTTGGCTGGCCTCAAAGGTTGCGCGGACAAATACCCTTCCGGCAGCAGCGCGATTAAATCAAATAACAACTGCTACGCCAAGAACCATTTTATTGTACAATCAGTACCGCGGGGAATACCATAGCCTCGTATTATTGCGACAATGTTAAAACGACCGTTTATAAACTTGACCGCCCTGGTCCTATTTGCGTTACTTCTAATAGCAAGTTACTTTGTTTCCATTTCCTGGTGGTTACTCGGATCCGTTCCTTTTGTGTGGTTTTGGATAACGCTCTGCGGTTCCTTTTTGATTCGTTGGGACTATCACTTTCCGTCGCTTCATTCCAACAAGGATATTACTGAAAATAAAATAGCAATCACCTTTGATGATGGCCCCAATGAAACCTTTACTCCTAAAGTGCTAAAACTCCTGCATGACTATAACGCAAAAGCCACTTTTTTTTGTATTGGTCAACAAGTAGAAAAACATCCTGAAATACTAAAGAAAATTATTGATGCCGGGCATAGCATTGGGAACCATACCTACACACATTCAAAAGCGTTTGGCTTTTTCTCACTTAACAAGGTACTCGATGAACTAAAGAAAAGTAATGAACTGATCAAAAGCCTTACCGGATTGGAAATGAAGCTTTACCGCCCCTGTTTTGCAGTAACCAACCCAAAAATCGAAAAGGCCGTCAAAATCCTAAAACTATATTCTATCGGGTGGAACGTTCGTTCACTCGACACCACTCCCCGGCCCGCACCAATGGTCTTAAAACGCATTACCTCTAAGCTCTCTAAGGGAGATGTTGTACTATTGCACGATACGAGCGACAAAACCGTCGCCGTTTTGGAACAGTTATTGTTATTTTTACAGGAGAAACAGCTGCAATCGGTCCCCGTGGATCAATTGTTGAACATTCAGCCGTATGCTTAAACGAATTTTTTCCTTTTTACCTATTCGCCCAGAAGGTATACTTACTTTCAATCTCCTATGCTATTTATTTTTTTCAGGAACGGCATTTGCACAAGTTAAAATGAGTACTGCGGAAGCGACCGCTCTTCGAACCAAAGTAAAGGCACAGGCAAAGATTACAACGACCGTTAGTAGTGATTTTACGCAATACAAGCACCTCGATTTTCTCTCAAACGATATTGAATCAAAAGGTACATTGGCGTTTAAGGCACCAGACATCGTTAAATGGGAATATACAACCCCTTTTTCTTACGCCGTGCTCTTCAAGGACGAGAAACTATTCATTAACGATAATGGCGCCAAGAGTGATATGGACCTTGGTAGCAACAAGGTTTTCAAACAACTAAATCAGTTGATAACAGCCAGTATTCGAGGAGACATGTTCGATGATACCGCCTTTGAAATAAACTATTTCATAAAAGAGGATAACAGTCTAGTACATTTTATGCCAAAAGATGAGCAATTCGCAACGTTCATCAAGGCATTTCATATAAGCTTTAACGCCGTGGGGGAAGTCGAGGAAGTAAAGATGATCGAACCATCGGACGATTATACCCAAATCATCTTTAGCAATAGAACCCTGAACCAACCCCTACCCGATGCGGTTTTTTCTCATTAGTCTGGTTTTTTTATTGGTAGGATGCGCTTCCTATCCAAAAAAAAACGGATTTGTAAGAGTCGAAGATTCGGATCGGCCGATCCAAAATCCTTATTTTTCAGATACTTTGGTCGATTACATTTACAAGGCAAAAATAGATGTATTCGATAAATCCTTTGGCGGTATTTTAGTCCTAAAAAAACTAGGGCCGGCATCACATCGCATTGCATTTACAACAGAGATGGGCAATACTCTATTCGATTTTTCTTTTTTAAATGACGGCTTTAAAGTAAATAGAATTTTAAAGGAGCTTGATCGCAAGATCCTGATCAACATTCTTCGAAAAGATTTTACGGCTCTCATAAGGGAACAAAACTCTATTCTAGAACAATACCAAAAAGAAAGTGAAAGCCTAAAAAAGGCAACGATTTTAGGCAAAGAACATTATTACCTGTATCAAAACAATCGGTTGGCACAAATTGTAAGAATAGGAAAAGGCACGCCAAAAGTAGTTTTTCTGTTTTTCGAAATAAATGATAACATTGCACAGCAGATTAAGATTACACACTATAACTTCAAACTGACCATAGCGCTTAAGGCTATTATAGACTAAAATATTGCAAACTATGCTAATAGAAGGACTGTACTCCATCATCAATTTTGAGCAAGACGCCCATAACGTGACCGTATTGGTAAAGTTGCACAAAGAACATGAGGTGTTCAAAGGGCATTTTCCAGGAAACCCAGTAATGCCGGGAGTGTGTATGATTCAAATGATCAAGGAACTTACAGAGCAAGCAACAGGAAAAGAGCTGTTTTTATCGGTCGCTTCGAACATTAAGTTCATGGCCATCATCAATCCTGAACAAAATGACACCATTCGGCTAACCTTGGCGATTTCAGAAGAGGAAGAATTGATAAAAGTAAAGAACACTGTAAGTTTTGAGGATACACTGGCACTAAAGTTAAGTGCATCCTTTAAAATCCTAAGCTGATTATGAAAAGTATCCTTTTTTTCCTAGTATTTGTTGGCGCTACCTTCCTGGTTTCCAATATCTCACAGGTACGTCAACAATACCGCGAAGCATCTACCGATGCCGAAAAGACAAAACAATTGTATCAAGACCTTGCGTCGGTAACCAAGGAAAGTGATGACCTACTGGTGGCTTATAAGGGCGCTGCAACTACTTTAATGGCAAAATACGCCAAGACCATCAAGGAAAAGAAAGCCTTTTTTAGGGAAGGGGTCGATTATCTTGAGTATGCCGTAGCGAAAGCTCCGAACAATGTAGAAATACGCTACTTACGACTTAGCGTAAAGGAAAATGCCCCCCGTATTACAGGTTATAAAAAACACATGGATAAAGACAAAACCTATATACTCGACCATCTTTCAGAAGTTAAGAACAAGGAGTCTAAAAAATACATACAAGGGTATGTTTCACAGTCCGATGTTTTTGATGCCGATGAGAAGCGATCTGTTTCGCAACAGTGATTTTCATTGGGACGGTAATACGTATATTTGTTTTAAATAGAAAGCTTCTTAGAAAGCGAATCCGAACCTAAACATCGTGCTTACCAACACCCCTATCATCCAAGAAACCATGCAACAGCTCAATTGTTGTATCATAATACCCACGTACAATAACGAGGGCACCTTGAAGAGGGTATTGGAGGGCGTTCTGGAATACACAACAAATGTCATAGTCGTAAATGACGGGGCTACCGACGCTACCCCTGCCATCCTTAAAGACTATACGCAATTACATCAAATACACCTCCCCAAAAACAAGGGTAAGGGCTATGCGTTACGCGTAGGATTTAAAAAGGCGCTTACATTAGGGTACGAATATGCAATCACCATTGATTCGGACGGGCAGCACTTCCCAGAGGATATTCCGGTATTTCTTGAAGCACTCGAAAATGCGGAAACCAAAAACGTTATTTACATTGGAGCCCGAAATATGCAACAGTCAGACGTGCCTGGCAAAAGCAGCTTTGGAAACAAGTTTTCGAATTTTTGGTTCTGGTTCGAAACGGCCAAGTGGCTCAAAGATACCCAGTGTGGCTATCGGCTGTACCCTTTAAAGGAAGTTAGCGAGTTGCGGTTGATTACCCCCAAGTTCGAGTTCGAAATCGAAGTAATGGTAAAGGCGGTCTGGAACGGAACCCTAGTTGAAAACGTGCCGGTAAAAATCTCTTATGATGAAACGGAAAGAGTCTCTCATTTTCGAACGGTGCCCGATTTTACGAGGATCAGTATCTTAAATACCTGGTTGGTTATTGTGACCATTTTTTATATTAAGCCCCGGAGTTTTATTCGAAAAATCAGAAAAAAAGGATTCAAAAAATTCCTGCAGGAAAATGTCTTAAAACATGGGGATTCCCCTAAAAAGAAAGCCCTCTCCATTGCCCTGGGAATATTTATCGGTATTAGTCCGTTTTGGGGTTTTCATACACTGATCGTTTTTTCATTGGCAGTCTTTTTAAAGCTGAACAAGGCCATTGCCTTTACTTTTTCAAATATTAGTATTCCGCCCCTCATCCCATTTATACTTTACGGTAGTTTACAAATGGGAACAGTACTTCTGGGCGGGGAACTTTCCTTCTCTCTAGGAGATCTGACCCAATCTGCCGAGGTGATGAAACACCTAAAGACCTATGTCGTTGGCAGTTTTGTACTAGCAACGATTGCCGCTTTTCTTTTTGGTTCGATCGGCTATTTGATGTTTACATTTATAGCAAAAAGAAAAATGGCGGTCGACAATGGGTAATATGCTGCACAGAACATTCCTTTTTATTCAGAGAAAGAAGTGGGTGAGCATCGGTGCTTTTATAGTACTGGTTTTTTGCTTGTTGGCCGTAGTACGACAAATTAGGTTCGAGGACGATATTACTTCTTTGATTCCCGCAAACGATGATGCCAAACGTATACAAAAGGTCTTAAAATCGATTACATTTACCGATAAGATCGTTGTGAACATTAAAAAAGGCCCTGAAGGTTCGGTAGCCGACCTTACGGAGTATGCGACGGACTTTTTAGACAGCCTTCAAAAGAACCATGCCGAATTCGTTAAAAACGTTCAGGGAAGAGTAAATGACGATGACATCCCAAAAACCCTCGACCTAGTTTACAACAATCTCCCTCTTTTTCTTGAACCCGCCGACTATGAACAGATATACAATAAATTATCAAAGGACAGTATCTCGAAAATAACGGAAAAAAATTATAGGACCCTTGTTTCTCCTTCTGGAATCATTGCGAAAAAAACAATTCTGAAAGACCCTTTAGGGATATCCCTTATCGCCCTAAAAAAATTACAACAACTGGGAATAGGTGATGATTTTAAATTAAAGAATGGCTTTCTTGTTGATAAGGAAGAATCGAATATTCTATTATTTATTACGCCCACCTATGGCTCTAACGGCACCGATAAGAATATGCCCTTTGCCGACAGTCTCTATGCACTACAGGCGCAATTAAATAAAAAATACGGTACAAAAACACAGGGCGAATATTACGGGGCTGCTTTGGTTGCAGTGGCGAACGCCCAACAAATAAGAAAAGATATTCAATTTACGGTGAGCATTGCCATGACCTTGCTTGCGATTCTTTTGATTTTCTTCTATCGAAAATTGGCGTTACCCCTTATCCTATTTACTCCTACGATCTTCGGCGTGCTTTTGGCAGTTGCTTTCCTATGTCTTTTACGAACGAAAATTTCTGCGATCTCTTTGGGAATCGGATCGGTTTTACTGGGCGTCACCCTCGACTATGCCTTGCACATTCTTACCCATATTAGGAATGGGAAGAATTTGCAAAGCTTGTACAAAGAAGTAGCTCCCTCGATTTTGATGAGCAGCCTCACAACCGCTTCCGCCTTTTTATGCCTGTTATTTTTGGAATCACAGGCACTACAAGATTTGGGAATTTTCGCGGCCGTGAGTGTACTGGGCGCCTCGGTATTCGCCTTGTTGTTTATTCCCCAAGTATACAGAACGGTGAAGACCACGACCCAGAAAACGTTCCTCGATCGCTTGGCCGCCTACAATCTGCATCGGAACAAATGGGCCATTTTATTACTACTAGCAGTAACCGTTCTAAGTACTTTTACCTATGGCACCGTTATTTTCAACAAGGATCTTACGAAACTCAATTATGAACCAGAGGTGCTTATGGATGCCAGAAAACGGCTGGAAAAACTCACCGATATCAGCTCAAAATCGATTTATATTTCTACCTATGGAGCAACCCGTGAAAAAGTATTGCGAAAGAACGATTCTATCTATGAAATACTGAATCAACTACAGAAAAAAAACGAAGTAATCAGTTTTAGTTCTATTGGTGCTTTGGTGCGTTCGAAGGAACAACAACAGCAAAAGATCGCCCTTTGGAAGCAGTTCTGGGGGTCGGAAAAAGTAGCCAATGTTCAACAAAATCTTATCGAAAGTAGTGCCGGTTTTGGTTTTAAAGAAACTACTTTTTCTGATTTTTACCGACTCCTGGAAACCGATTTTACGCCCTTGGAAATTACCGATTTTGAAGTTGTCAAATCTTTTGCGGTAACCGACTATATTGTTGAGGATGAAAATGGCACGACCGTGACCTCTTTGGTAAAGGTCAACGGCCCTGCTGTCGATAAAATTAGAGAACGCTTCAAAGATGACCCGAACACACTTTTAATTGATCGCCAACAGGTGAACGAGACCTTTTTGGGCAATCTAAAAAACGATTTCAATAGTCTGATCGGATATTCGCTCATCGTAGTTCTGCTCATTTTACTACTCTTTTATCGCAGCCTATCGCTGACCCTGGTTACCAGCATTCCCATATTTCTAACCTGGTTTCTTACTGTAGGCATTATGGGGCTTTTTCATATTGAGTTCAATATCTTCAACATCATTATCTGCAGCTTTATTTTCGGGCTTGGGGTCGACCATAGCATTTTTATAACCAATGGTTTGTTGACCGAGTATCGCACGGGCATAAAAACACTGGCCACGCATAAAACCTCTATAGTTCTTTCGGTAATAACCACTATTGCAGGTGTGGGCGTACTAATTTTTGCCAAACACCCCGTGCTGTACACCATTTCTTTGGTCTCATTGATCGGTATTTTATGTACGGCCTTCGTGGCTTTTACGATCCAACCCATCTTGTTTCGACTCTTTATCGGAAGTCATAAAAAAAGACCTATTAGCCTACGCTACCTAATTCATTCAACGCTGTCTTTTGGGTATTTCGGAATTGGCGGGTTCTTGCTCTCTGTATATGCATGGGTGGTTCTTAAAGTTGTTCCCAACCAACATCAAAAACCAAATCTTGGTTTTCATAAAGTCATTTCCAAGCTTATGGGATCGGTATTGTTTACCAATGGGTTTGTTTCTAAAAAAATAAATAATCCCCATAAGGAAGACTTTACAAAACCAGCAATGATCATTGCCAACCACACTTCCTTTTTAGATATTCTAGCTATTGGAATGCTGTATCCAAAAATCATCTTTTTGGTCAATGATTGGGTCTATAACTCCCCGGTATTCGGTAGTGCAGCAAAATTGGCCGGAGCGTATCCTGTTTCTGGCGGGATTGAAAATGGAGAGGCCTACCTCAAAGAAAAGGTAGCGCAGGGATTTAGTTTAATCGCTTTTCCCGAAGGTACCAGATCCGTTAGCAACAGGATCAAACGGTTTCATAAAGGCGCTTTTTACCTGGCAGAACAATTTCAACTAGACATTTTGCCCGTATTGATCCACGGGAATTCGGAAGTGCTGCCCAAGGGAAGTTTTATTATTCGCGACGGAAGCATCACCATAGAAGTATTGCCAAGAATCAAAACAACCGATTTTCGATACGGCGAAACTTATAAACATCGTAGCAAACAGATCGGCACTTATTTTAGAAACGAATTTGATACTATTCGAAATAGGATCGAAAAAACATCGTATTGGCATAAGACCCTATTAACACATTATCGGTACAAGGGCGATAGTGTTTACAAAGGGGTTAAAAATGACCTGAACTTAAAAAGCGATTCCTATTTCGAACTTATGCAATATCTTGGAAAAGAGGATCGAATTGCACATTTCTCCGATGGTTATGGACAGTTAGATCTGTTGCTGGCCTTAGATTCCATTGACCGGAAGATGACCGTTTTTCTAACACAAGAAGATGCCCGAGACCTCCTAAAAAACAATTTTTTAACGCATCAATACAGTAAGATCAGCGTGGTCGATGCATGGCAGGAGCCATTTTTGGGCAATCCGAAGGTATTATTAATCGATTCAGACAAATTTGACTATAGTCCAATTCCAACAGAATCCTTAGCTTCTATCGAAATTTTGATTATTTTGAAGGATGGAAAGTTGCCCTCAATAGCGGAAGTAGCTCAGTTTGGCTTAGACCATCGAACGGACACCCCTCACTTTGTACTATTTACACAATCTAAAATTGAAGAATAATGCAACATCTTATGAGCGCCAGCGAACTACAAAAACAATTGAACGACCCTCATCTAATAATCTTGGACGGCACTATTCCCAAGGTGGTCGGGAACGCGATGATCGCTGAAAAACGACGCATCAAAGGAGCCCGTTTTTTTGATATCAAAAAAGCGTTCAGTAATCCGGAAAGTGCCTTTCCCAATACCCTTCCTTCAGCAGCCCAGTTCGAAACTGCGTGTAGAAAACTGGGGATTCGTAAAAACAGTAGGTTGGTCGCCTATGATGATTTGGGTATGTATTCGAGCGCAAGGGTCTGGTGGATGTTCCGTACTATGGGCTATTCTAATATCGCCGTTCTCGATGGTGGTTTGCCCGCCTGGAAAAAGGAAGGTTTTGAAACCGAGCTTAGTACAGGGCAGTCATACGATTTGGGTGATTTCGAAGCCAATCTAAACCAGGAAGCGGTAAAAGATTTCGGTTTTATACAAACGAATATTTCAACCCAGGAAGCACTGGTCATCGACGCGCGTTCCGCAGATCGTTTTCATTCTAGGGTACCAGAACCGCGGGCCGATTTACGAAGTGGCAACATCGAAGGTTCTATCAACATTCCGTTTACAGAACTACTAGAAGATGGTAAATTCAAAACTCGGGAACAATTACAAGAAGTATTCAAACCCCTAGCATCCGAAACAAGACCGCTCGTTTTTTCATGTGGTTCGGGTATCACTGCCTGTATCGTTTCCTTGGCAAGTGAGTCGATTCTATCGAATAGCAAAGCGGTTTACGATGGTTCTTGGACAGAGTACGCCCAGCGAACCGATTAAGAACGGTCAAAAGGTTTTATGCTAACCTACAAAGTGATAACTTTATAAGGTAAAATTGCAACTAAAAATGAAGGAGCACTATGATGTGGTTATTGTTGGCAGCGGTATGGGCGGGCTCGTAGCCGCCAATATTCTGGCACGTGAAGGAAAGTCGGTCTGCGTACTTGAAAAGAACAATCAATACGGTGGAAATTTACAAACCTTCGTACGGGAAAAGACCATTTTCGATACCGGGGTACACTACTTAGGCGGGCTCTCCGAAGGGCAAAACCTATATCGGTACTTTGATTATCTGGATATTCTCGAAGGATTGCAATTCAAACAACTCGATACCCAAGGTTTTGACATCATTACGTTCGATGGTGACCCGGAAGAATATCCGCATGCCCAAGGGTATACCAATTTTGAAAGCAGCCTTATTTCTCAATTTCCCGAGGAGGAAATTGCCATTAAAACCTATACTGCGAAGCTTCGGGAGACCTGCGAAAAGTTTCCGCTTTACAATTTAAAATTAGGGAAGCCTTATTACGAGGATTCGGATATGTTCGAATCCCCCGCCAAACCCTATATCGATTCCCTCACCCAGAATGAGAAACTGCGCGCGGTCCTCGCGGGGTCTAACCTCTTGTACGCTGGTGATGCCGAGAAGAGCCCGTTCTATGTACACGCACTTTCCGTCAATTCCTATATCGAAAGCGCGCACCGTTGTGCAGATGGGGGAAGCCAGATCACCAAACAATTGATACGGAAATTAAAGGAACACGGGGGCGACGCCTTTAAGCACCAAGAAGTAATCGATTTTGAGGTGGCAGATAAAAAAGTGGTTTCGGTTACTACCAAAAAGGGAACTGTTGTAAAAGGGGCTCTTTTCATATCGAATATAGAACCTAAAACCACGGTGAAATTGGTGGGCCAGGAACACTTTCGAAAGTCGTACGGAAGACGTATCGATCAGATCGATAGTACCATTTCGGCCTTTAGCGTCCATATTGTCTTAAAACCCGAAACCTTTAAATACCTGAACAAAAACTACTATCATTTCAAGAATTATGATGCTGTCTGGAATGGGCACCAATACACCCAAGAAAGCTGGCCAGAAACTTATATGGTAAGTATGGGTGTGCGTAAAAATCAAGATGAGTGGGGAGACCAATTAACCGCTATAAGCTATATGCAGTACGACGAAGTAGCTCCTTGGGAAGATACCTTCAATACGGTTGCCAATAAGAACAGTCGAGGAGAAACCTACGAGGAGTTCAAGAATAACAAAACCGAAATTTTTCTAAAAGAACTAGAGAAAAAATTTCCGAACATACGAGAGTGTATACAATCGATCCACACTTCGACCCCACTTTCCTATCGGGATTATATTGGATGTAATAGAGGATCCATGTATGGCTATGTGAAAGATGTGAACAATCCTTTGAAATCGTTTATATCTCCTCGCACCCGTATTCCAAATCTATTTTTTACAGGCCAAAGCCTCAACATGCATGGTATTTTAGGGGTTACAATAAGCGGTGTACTTACCTGTTCGGAAATTCTGGGCGGAGAATACCTATTAAACAAGATTACAGGAGAAGATAGCAAGGTAAGGACCGCCTAAAGAACGGTTGAATTAATTTTTGAGCTGAATTTATGCTCAATACTTGAACGATAGCAGTAATGGGACAATTTAAGACCAGCCCGGTGCCCCGGGTAGAGAATATTTCTAAAAAAGATTTCGTAGAAAACTTCTACAAACCCCAGTTACCCGTTTTAATTACAGGACTTACCAAAGACTGGCCGGCTTATGAGAAATGGAAACTAAGCTATGTACAAGATCGCGCGGGAGACCAGATCGTACCGCTATACAACAACGAACCGGCCAAGGACAAGGAAAGTGTCTACGCCCCGGTAAAGGAGATGAAACTCTATGATTATATTGAACTTTTAAAGACACAACCTACCGATTTCCGCATTTTCTTTTATAATATTTTAAAGGAAATGCCAGAATTACTCAAAGATTTTGAATATCCCGATATCGGCCTTAAGTTCTTTAAGCAATTGCCAGCCCTCTTTTTCGGAGGTGGTAAAAGCAAGGTATTTATGCACTACGATATCGACCTCCCCGATAGTATGCACTTTCATTTTGACGGAGACAAGGTGGTGAACCTGTTTTCCCCGGCGCAGACAAAATACCTTTATAAGGTTCCTTTCTCGATTCATAATATCGAGGAAATCGATATGGACAATCCCGATTTCGACAAATACCCCGCACTTAAACATGCCGAAGGAATTCGGGCCGAAATGAAGCATGGCGATGCCTTGTACATGCCCAGTGGTTATTGGCACTCCATTCGTTATTTAAATGGTGGTTTTTCAATGACCCTTAGGGCGCTTCCCAGAACACCGGCCCGTTTCGCCAATATGCTGTACAACGTATTGATTATGCGAAATATTGATAATTTTACGAGAAAATATTGGGGACAAAAATGGTTGGATTATAAGGAAGAGTTGGCCATTAAACGCACAGAAAAGAATTTAACTCCTTAGAGATTCATTCATAGATTTAATGTGGAATAACCCCTTCATAAGAGCATTTTTCTTCGTCATCTTCTTGGCGGGCCTACCCACTTCTTGTGGGGTGAAAAAATCGCTTCAAGACCTGCCGAATATAAGCGGTTACCAAACGGAGGTTCCGCAACGAAACCAACTTTCAGATTCAACCTTTACGTTGGGCAATAACTTTCTCACCAAGAACAAACAAGGCATCTGGGAACTCTTTGTAAGCGGCAACCCACTAGAAATAGGCCTAAAAACAGGAAGTCTCACCCAAGAGCTCTTTAATTACCAGGAAGCCACTTTCATTGACAAGATCAATCAATTGGTACCTTCGGAAGGAAAACAAAAACTGCTCAAGAAATTTTTGGCCTGGTACAATCGTAAAATGTACTTGAATATTGACGAGCAGTTCAAGGCCGAAATCTATGGCATTTCCCAATACGCATCCAAAGACTATGACTACATTGCGGAACCCTACCCCAGGGTCCTTTATTTTCACGGGGCGCACGATATTGGGCATGCCTTGCAAGACCTTGCCTTGGTAGGTTGTTCCTCGTTCGCGGCCTGGGGAGATCAAACTGCAGACGGGAAATTATTGATAGGTCGAAACTTTGACTTTTATGCCGGGGATAATTTTGCGAAAAACAAAATAATTGCCTTTGTATCTCCTGACAAGGGGTATAATTTCATGTCGGTCACTTGGGGCGGTTTTATAGGAGTGCTTTCAGGAATGAACGATCAGGGGTTGACCGTTACCATCAATGCTGGAAAATCATCTATCCCCTTAGTTGCCAAAACCCCCATATCTATAGTAACCCGTGAAATTTTGCAGTACGCCTCCACTATCGACGAGGCCATTCACATTGCAAAAAAAAGACAGGTATTCGTCTCCGAATCCATTTTTATTGGCAGCGCGAAAGACCAAAGAGCGGCCGTTATTGAAGTATCCCCTAAGAAATTTGGGGTGTATGAAGTAGAAAATTCGAACCAGCTGATCTGTTCGAACCATTTTCAAAGTGCGGCTTATGCAGATGACAAGGACAATCAAAAGCATATGTTGGAAAGTCATTCGCAATACCGGTACGAACGTATGGAAGAATTGCTGGCGGCACAACCCAAAATGACACCTGAATTGGCGGTGGATCTTTTAAGAAACCGGGAAGGGCTCCAAGAAAAGGTCATTGGGTATGGGAACGAAAAGGCCTTGAACCAATTAATGGCACACCACGGGATCGTTTTTCAACCAGAAGACCAATTGGCCTGGGTATCGAGCAGCCCCTACCAATTGGGAGAATTTGTAGCCTATGACCTAAAGGCAATTTTTGCAGAGGGCAGAACAAATCATAGTGCCCGATCTATTTCAAAAAGTAGTTTGAATATTGCCAAGGACCCCTTTCTAGAAACCGTTGCTTACCAAGATTATGAACGCTACCGACTACTAACACGTAAAGTGACCCAAGCAATTGCGGACAAAACCCATTTAGACCCTATCCTTTTAAAAGAGTTTCAACACCGTAATCCCGAGTTTTGGGAAGTACCTTACTTGATCGGACTTTATAATTTCAACAAAGGATACGACCGCGTAGCACTCGCTTATTTCCTGGAGGCCCAGACAAAAGAAATTACTACTGTGCCCGATAGGGAAAGGTTAGAACGCTATATTCGCAAACTAAAAAGAAACATTCATTGAGTATACCTTCAATAGAACAAGCCCCCCTGTCCGAAATAAAGGCCTTTCAAGAAACGAAACTGGCCGCTTTGTTGGGGTACGTAAATGTACATTCGCCTTATTATCGAAGACTATTTAGGAAGCATAAAATTTCGGTAGGTACCATTACCTCACTCGAAGATTTACCACAAATCCCTACCACCAGTAAAGATCAATTACAACAATACAACGACGATTTCTTATGTGTCCCCAAGAACAAGATCATTGATTTTGTGACCACCTCTGGTACCCTTGGCGAACCTGTTACCATTGGCCTAACCGATAAAGACTTAGATCGGTTGGCCTATAACGAGGCTATTTCTTTTGCATGCGCCGGCGTTGTAGAAGACGATATCTTGCAGCTCACTACGACCATGGATCGCCGTTTTATGGCCGGTTTGGCCTACTTTCTAGGAGTACGCAAATTAGGAGCTGGCATTGTCCGCGTGGGTGCGGGCATTCCAGAATTACAATGGGATACGATCTTAAAGTTCAACCCTACCTACCTTATTGTGGTCCCTTCCTTTTTGTTGAAATTGATACAATATGCGCAGGCCAAGGGCATCTCGTTACAAGCTTCGGGCGTCAAAGGGGCCATCTGCATAGGGGAGCCCCTGCGCAACCAGGATTTTTCCTTAAATGTATTGGGACAAAAAATAAAGGCCGACTGGGACATTGAATTGTATTCAACCTATGCCTCCACCGAAATGAGTACGGCCTTCACCGAATGTAGCGAGCAACAAGGGGGCCACCACCATCCCGAACTGATCATCGTGGAGGTATTGGGCGAAAACGAGCTGCCGGTTCCCGATGGTACCGAAGGGGAGTTGGTCATTACGACCCTAGGGGTAGAGGCCATGCCGTTGATCCGATTTAAAACGGGTGATATGGTGGTGGCACACACCGATCCTTGTAAATGTGGGAGAAACAGCCTGCGACTGGGCCCGGTACTGGGGCGTAAAAAGCAAATGATCAAATACAAGGGCACCACCTTGTACCCGCCGGCAATGCATAACGCCCTGAACGATTTTAACGAAGTAGAAAGTTTTGTGATCGAAATCTATCAAAACGATATAGGAACCGATGAAATACGAATTAAAATCGCCGCCAAGGTAGCATCCGATACACTGCTTGACCAGATCAAAGATCATTTTAGATCCAAACTTAGGGTTACCCCAAACATCCTGTTTAGCCCGTTGGCGGAAATTGAAAAAATGCGGCTTTCGAAATTGGGAAGAAAACCGATCAGTGTAATCGACCTTCGAAAATAAAGGTATGAAAATA
This sequence comes from uncultured Flavobacteriaceae bacterium, assembly GCA_938010765.1. Lineage (GTDB taxonomy): Bacteria > Bacteroidota > Bacteroidia > Flavobacteriales > Flavobacteriaceae > Pelagihabitans. Next base: position 34,876 of record CALLVX010000081.1, read on the forward strand.
GGTGTCGCACAAACCAGATCTTTTAAGGGGAACCTTGAAAAAGGAATTGCCCGCCATATAGAATTGGTAGAACGGGCGGCGGTTCTTGGCGCAGACGCCCTCTTTTTTCCCGAACTGTCACTTACCGGCTATGAACCGGCCATGGCACAAGAATTGGCAACCAAGCTCGATGACTCCCGCTTTGATTGTTTTCAACTGTTGAGCGACCGCCACAAAATGACCCTTGGAACGGGCATGCCTCTTATTGCCGATAAAGGAGTTCAAATAAGTATGCTGGTTTTTCAGCCGGCACAGGCTAGACAATACTACTCAAAACAATATTTGCATGCTGATGAACTTCCTTATTTTGTACAAGGAGATTCACAGCTGTTTATTGTTATCGAGGATCAATGGATCGCTCCCGCAATTTGTTACGAATCGCTGTTAGAAGCCCATATGTTGCAGTGTTCCAAAGTTAACACCACCATTTATTTGGCCAGTGTCGCCAAAAACGCAAAGGGTCTCGCCAAAACCCAAATACATTTCCCCAAGATAGCCAAACGGCATAATATTACGGTTTTAATGGCCAATGCGGTAGGGTTTTGTGATTGCTTTGATGCCATGGGCAACTCGGGTGTTTGGGATTGCGATGGACAACGCCTCTCCAATTTAAATGACCGCGATGAAGGTATACTACTGTTCGATACCACGACCAAGAAGTCTATCCGCGAATCTATGGCATAACAAAATGAGATTGGTTGCGGCTTCCATGTAAAACAGGCAGAAAAATAGCCCTACGGGCTGTTTCTTCTTTGCCTTTTAGTATCCTTTCTCTCCTTATCCGGAGATGCGGATCTAGACCTGGGTAACCCTTGTGTTCGACGGCCTTCGTTCATGGGCACCGCTAGGTTGGCGAACCTTCCCTGTTGGGGGCTTTGTAAACCACGTAAGGCCGTAATAAGATCTGGCTTTGATGCATTACATTTGCCGATCGCTTCGCTCAAAACCTGCTGTTTCAATGCTTCTGGGCAGTAGTTCTCTACCAACCGTTCCGCAATCTCTTTGTCTTCATCTTCCACGCAAGTAATCAGTACATCGATCAGTACTGTTTTCCTTTCATCCTCTTTACAAGTATTGAGCAACAGGGAAAACGCTTCTTTATTGTCTTGTACCGTTGATGATACAAGTGAATATGTCAATGCCATTTTCCTTTCATCATCGCTACAAGTACTCACCAATAGTGCGAGCCTCGAGGTATCCTCCGAATCTGCAAAGCAACCTAGGGCTTCGGCCAAAACTTCATGCCTTACTTCCGCGGGGCAGGATTCTAACATTGTTTTCACCGTTTTCGGTTGCGCCGGGTCACACCCATTCAAAATAGGGTAGAGAAAAACGTCCTTATTTTTGGCCAATGAAAGCGATGCCATCATATTTAGTTCATTTCGACTATCACTTAACGCGCAATCGAAAATAGCATCAGAAAGTATTCCTTGACGCTGGTCTTCATCAAAGGCCTGCACCGCTGCCTCTAGCTTATCGACATCTTCTCGCAAGGCAACCCTCCTTATCACGTTCGGAAAAACGTACTCTTTCAGCTCCTTAGGACAGGACTCTGCTATAACACTGAACTTTTCTGGACTATTTTGTAACAGACAATCGTCCAATGCAAAAACGAACATATTGGTCTGGTTTTCATTTGGACAACAGTCAACTAGAACGTCTATAGACTCCTTCGGTTCGTCAAGCACTGCACACTTGAACAATGCATTTGCAAATTCGTATACCTGGCTTTCCGATTTCGTAGCTTCTACAAACATTTCCATTGACTTTGAACTAGGTAATAGCGCGCATTTGTATAGGACGTTTGCGAACACCTCTTGTTTCTCTTTCGGTATAACAAGGTTTACTAGTACGGCCATTGTATCCTTATTGTTTAGAAAAGTTGCATGAAACACGGCTTTTTCCAAAAGGGCCGTTTTAATATTCTCGGGGCATGCATCCACAAGCTCCTCGATTGCCTCTTTATGATGCCGTGATACGCTATTTTTAATGGCAAATTCGAACATCTCCTCGCTCAGGTGTTCAGGGCAAGAGACAGCAAGCAAGTCTATAGCATCCCTATTTTGCAGTATCGCACAGTCGTTCATGGCAACGTTGAACATACGGTCCTTAAGTGCTTCGGGGCAAGTGTTCCCTATCAGGCTCATGGCCCTTTTGTCATGTTTCAATGCGCATTCTCCCATGGCAATTTCGAACGCCTGTTCTTGGAATTCATCAGAGCAATTATCTCTTAAACTGTCCCTTAAAAGTTCCACGGCCCTTTCATTACCCTGCAATGCAGAACTAAACATCCCCATGCCGTACATCTCTGGCTTTAGTGCCTCAGGGAAGGTGTTCCCTAAAAGGGCTACCGCTCTTTCGTCCTTTGCAAGCGCACAATTATACAAGACAATATTGAACATATTGTTTTTTAGCTCCGTTGGGCAGGTGTTCCCTAAAAGAGTTGCCGCTATTTCGTCCTCTGCACACGCACAATTGTACATGGCATATTCGAACATCCTGGGTTTCAGCTCCTCCGGGCAGGTGTCCCTTAAAAGGGCCACGGCCTGTTCGTTATGTTCCTGCGCACAACCATGCATGGTAGTATCGAACATATAGTTTTTTAGCTCTGTTGGGCAGATGTCCGCTAAAAGGCTTGCCGCCCCTTGGTTCGTCTGCTTCGCACAATTGAACATCGCATTTTGGAACAAATCGGGTTTTAGTTCCGGTGGGCAAATATCCCTTATAAGGGCCATCGCCTCTTTGTTCTCATACAGCGCACTATTCAACATCGAATCTTCGAACATTTCGCGTTTTAGTTCCTCCGGGCACGTTTCCACTATAAGGTCTACTGCCTCTTTCTTATTTTGTCTCGCACAGTCATACAGTAAATAAGTGAAGACCTGACCCCTAAACGCATCGGGGCAAACCTCGTTCAAATTGGCCAACCCCATTTTCTCGTTGTTCAATGCACAATGGAGCATGGCACTACTGAACGTCGCTAATTTGAACTCCTCTGGACAGGCATTGGCCACCAGGACAAGGGATTGCTTGCTGAAATCTGTGGCAGCATCGTACATTAGGGCTCTGAAGACCAGGCCGTCCTCGGGTACGATACTTGCTCGCTTTTCAATAGATACCTCTAGGTCTACAAGCTCATTGAAACCTAGTCCCGGAAGTCCGACCAGTTCCCCAATGTATCCCGCAAAACGCATGCGCACCGCTTCCTTGATTGTTTCGAGGTTCTCGAAACTGGGTGGTATTTCGTCGTCTTTATAGATACTATCGAGAAAATCATCAGGTATCTCCTTGTTCTTAAAAAGCAGCAGCAAATCTGCATTGAGTTCGTTCAAAAGCGAGTTCTGGTCGGCGAGGGACTTATGCTCGAACCCTTCCATCTTTTGGTTTAGCTGCTGTTCCAACTCCATTGCCAGATGGTAAGGAAAGGCGAAGACCTCCCCGATCAATTGATTGCGGTGTTTCTCTGAAAGCGCATAAAGTCCGTTGAGCATCAAGCCATCCTTTTGCACAATGGCCTCCTTTGATACCCCGGCCATATAGTCGATCGCAGGGGGGAGGTGTACCTGTTCCCCTATGGCGACGCCATTGATTATGACTGTTCCCTCGACCGCTTCATGATACAACAATTTCTTCACATACGCGTTCCAACGGGCCGCCAATGTCGCCATTGGGGTAGCACACAAGTGGTCTTTCGCCTCACGGGTTCGGCCCCCGTGGCCTCCTGGACACACGCCATAGGCCGTCCGGTCCGCAGTGAACATGGTACCCAGAGCTATCTGAAGTGCTTCTTTCTTCTCGGAAAGGGTTTCACCTTCGGCGATTTTGACAATCGAATCAAGCCGTTCCGACACATCGCGCATCAACTGTATATGTGAGCCGGTGGCCTCCCAATAGCGGTGGTTGTGTACCAGATCGCGGTAATAAAGACCCCTTGCATCAGTGGAATCGTGGGTAATCGCCTGTGGATTATCGGGTGTTTCCAACACGCTCATTAGGTCGCGGTAAGCACCGGGCATTGCCTTTTCCTCTTCGGAGAAGATGGCGCTCTTCTCTAGGTACTCCCTAAAGGAATCTAGAGTGTTCTTGATCGCCCCGATAATTGCATCCCGAAAAGGCTGTGTGGGAACGCCGCCTTCATAGGCCGGCTCGGGCCAAACGGAATCCCCTTCCCAGCGGGCTTGTACATCCTTTAGCCATTGCGGCTTAGGACCAACAGCTGAAGGCCCTTCGCCCCTATATCCTTTGGCAACGACATCGATCAATCCTTGATGGAAAGTATCCCCTTTGTTAATTGCTTCTGGCATGGTCTCGATATTCCTTTATACTATGTATCTAAAAACCACAAAAACCCCCAAACAACCGCCAAAAAGACGTGGTCTCTAATAAAATTGCCCACAGCTCCTCTTTCAGGAAGGGCCCATCCTTGGCCGCTTTTTCGGTGATTGTTGCTGTTCTACTTTTACCGATGGTGATCCACTATCACCGGACGGCTGATCATTGCTATTCATCGGACGCGTCATTCTCTCAAGGTGCTGACGCTCGGATTTCAATCGAGTCTCCACCATTTCACGGGCATCGACCTGTTCGGTTTTATTTCCCGAGCGCAGCTTGTCGAGTACATTGCTCAATATGGTTTTTTTTACTTCTTCGGGGCACGCCTCCAAGACACTGTCAAAGCTATTTTCTTTCTTGGCCAAAGAAAAGCGTGACAAGGCGTTAACCAACATATTGGTACGATATTCTTCAGGGCAGGATTTGACCACTTCCTGTATCGCATCGACATCGGGATGCTCAGCGGTGATATACATTAGTGCGTTAAATAAAGTGCCTTCTTTGGGAATAAGCGCGGCCCGTTTCCCTGTCGATACCTCGAGGTCCAGAAGCTCTTCAAATCCCAGATCAGGCAGGCCTACAGCCGAACCGATCCCTTGGGCAATACAGTCCCTAGCAGCTTTTTTGACGGCTTCGGCATCTTTATGGTGTTCCGTTCCCCCATGGTCCAGGGCTTCCAAGAAGTTTGCATGGTCTTGCTCCCTTATAAATGGCTTTACCAAATAGGTGTTCAGTGCTAGTATCTTAACATTTTTTTCAGTAGTTTCTAGCTCGTCGAAGCCCTGCATTAGGTCATCGAGTTCTTCGTCCAGCCTTTTAGCCAGGTATTGGGGAAACCCAAAGACCTCCTTGACCAAAAAACACTGGTGTTTCTCGGTAAGCCCTTGTAGTCCCTGTTGCATCATGGAGTCTTTTTGGAAGATTGCTTCCGTGGATACCCCGGCAATGTGATCAATTGCCTGAGGCACATGCACTTGGTCCCCGATAGCAACGGCATTGATTATAGCTGCATCCCCAAACGGTTCTCGATGCAACAATTCCCGCACATAAGTGTTCCAATAGGCCGTTAACGTCTCCTTAGGCGTCATGGCCAGGTTGTCTTTGGCCATTTGGATACGGTTCTGATGCCCGCCAGGGGCCACCTCGTAGGCAGAGCGGTCTGTGGTGAACATCGTCTCCAATGCTGCCTGTACCGCTTCTCTTCTCTCTGAAATAGATTCGTCTCCGGCAATTTGGGATATCAATTGCAATTGCTCCGATACATCGCGCATCAACTGAACGTGCGCGCCCGAAGTCTCCCAGTAGCGTACATTGTTCACCAGATCACGGTAGTATAAGCCCGATATATCATTCGTATCACGCTCGATGGCCTGAGGGTCGCCAGGCGTTTCAAGTACCGACATCAGGTCCTGGTACGCCCCCTGCCCCTTTGATTTTTCGTCATCGGTGAAGATAGCACTCCCCTCTAGATATTCCCGAAAAGAACTAAGGGTTTCCTTGATCGCCTCGTTGATCGTATTCTTGTAGGCCTCATCGGCACTTCTTTCATTGTAGGTTGGCCGCAAGGTCGATTCCAGTTTTTCCCATTTGCCTAAGGAATCTTGTAAACGTCGTAGTTTCGTTCCAGGGGCCTCCAAATTAATGGAAGACAATGGGCCGTTCTGATATTTCTCGGCAATGGCAGCTACCAATCCTTGTTGAAAGGCATCTCCCTTTATTGTTTCTCTTGTCATATCTTATTCTAATAGGTTCCTTTTCCCTATGTAATAAAAAAGGGTATTTACCCCCAAAAGAAACAGCATCAATTTTGGATAGTTTCGACTATCCCAGACTATCCCTGGTTTCTGGTGACAAAGGAGGGCAGGTTTTTAAAGACTATTTCTTCTATTTTTTTTGGAAGATTCCCTTTTCTTTTGATTGTCCCAACAAAATGAGCACGAACGCCTAAGATCCTGACTTTCTCTACTTTCGTTCAGGGGTACCGCCATGGACCCGAATTCCTGAACCGTTCCGCGCCGCAGATTGTTCAGCATATCTAGAGCAGACTGTTGATCTGGACCGGGGCAAAGTGCCATCGAATCGGCCAGTATCTCTTCACTCAGTTCTGCAGGACATACATTCACGAGCCTGGCCAACTCTTCTGGATGGCCCTCATTTGCACAGGTCGCCAGTGCTTCGGCGAATACCGTTGCTAGTATGGCCGTTGGGCAGGCTCCTTTCAGCTTACGGAGCACCGCTGTGTCATTTTCCATTGAATGATCGAACAATGCATCGGTAAACAATGTTATTTTAGTGGCTTCTGAAAGGGATTCCACGACCATAGCGAGTACTTCTTGACTTTCATCTTCTTTGCAAACGGCAAAGGCCTCGATCAACATCTCTTCTTTTTCCTCTGTAGGGTAAGCCTCTACTATTGCGGCCAGTGCATTTTGATTCTGTTCCACCGCACAATTTACCAGTGAGCGAACAAAAACCATTTCTTTTTCGTTTTGAAGGCCACCGTAGGTATTCTCACAAACCTCACCCACCTTTATTAGTGCTCCTTGCTCTTCAGCCAACGCACAGGCGGTCATTGCTTCTACAAATACACTTTCCAATTCATTTTCGGGACAAGCTTCTAGTACCGTGGGAATCAAAGCAGGGTTATTTCGCAGCGCACATTTATACATAACGTCACCCAATACCCTTCTCTTGATATTCTCTGGGCAGTTTTCCACTACGACCTTAAAACTGCTTTCTTCATCTTCTTTAGCAAAATATACGATCGCTTCGGCAAGTACGTTTTCTTTGAATTTCTGAGGGCAGGAAGCCAATACCGTCTTTAGTGCTTCCACACCGCCCTCAGGGACAGCACCTTGCGTTGCTTTTACTAACACATTTTCTTTTAGTTCGTCAGCACAGGTAGCAAGTACGCTATCGAACGCCTTTTTATCATTTTGTAGAGCACAACGATACAGTGTAAAAATGTATATTGAGTCGTCTTTTACCGGGCAAACACTTTTTACCAAGTTGAATGCTTCTAATTTTTCTTGTGAAGCACACTGATACAACACACTTCCAAAAACTGGTATTTCCAAATTTTCAGGACATGCAGCCGCAATCTTCTGTAGGCCGGGTTCATTTCCTTCAAAGGCAGATAACCGTAGAGCATTCGTAAACATTGTTTTCTTTAGCTCCGGAGGACAAAGGTTCACTATATTCCAAAAATCAACTATAGTGTTGAAGTCATTTTGTTCATCCTCCATGGCAGTTTTTAACAAGTATCTTCCCAGCATACCCCCTTTTTGCGGTTTTGGGTAAGCATTCATTATCATGCTAAAAGCTTCACTATGGTTTCGACGGGCACTAGCGATCAGTGCATCAGTAAATATATTTTTCTTTAGGTTTTCAGGGCAGTTTTCCCCTACCTTGGCAACCAAGGCCGCATTTTCTTGAATTGCAAATTCATTCATTGCGCCCACATACATATATTTTAGTACTTCATTAGGACAAGCCTCGCCAATAACATCAATAGCTTTTTGAACGTTATTACTTATACTATAAACTAACGCGCTTCCAAACACCTCTGTCTTTAAGTCCGTTTGGCATACCTCGTTTATTAATGTAATTGCTTGTCCATTCTCAGCTGATGCAAAATGATAGATATGGTTGCCAAACAACCGTGGGATCATTTCTTTGGGACAGACATTCGATACCTGGACCAATGCCTGGGGTTGCCCCCTCAAAGCACAATAATACAGTGCATGATTAAACATTCCAACCTTTTGGTCCTCAGGGCAGACTTTCGACAATAAATCGACTGCAGCGGTATTGTTTTCAAGCGCAAATCTATATATGGTATTGTTAAACATGCCCTGTTGAAGTTCTTCGGTACAGGCGTTCACTACCTTGGCCACCGCCTCCCTATCGTGCTTCAGTGCGGTGGTATACAGCAGGGCATTGAGAAAGGCCTGTTCTTTTGGAATGCTCTCGGCCCGCTTCTCTACCGATACCTCTTGGGAGAACAGTGCCCCCTGCTGAGGCTCGGACACCCCCATCAGCCCGCT
>CALLVX010000082.1 GCA_938010765.1 uncultured Flavobacteriaceae bacterium
CGTAAAAAGTATATACTAGTTTACAGCATTGCCTAAATCAGCACCTGCTTTAAACTTAACTACATTTTTAGCAGCAATTTGGATAGTTTTTCCAGTTGACGGGTTTCTACCTTCTCTTGCATTTCTTTTAGATACAGACCAAGATCCGAAACCTACCAACGATACGCGGTTTCCTTTTTTAAGAGACCCCTCAACGTTTCCTAAGAAAGATTCCAAAGACTTTTTAGCCGCAGCTTTTGTGATGCCAGCGTCAGCTGCCATAGCATCGATTAATTCTGTTTTGTTCATAATGTAATTAAATTAATTGTTGTTAAAATAATTTTAATCGTTGAACAAATTTATACGGATTTGCTTTGAACGCAAGTAAAACAAGGGGAAATCAGCGTTTTTGTTGATAACTCGGGCTCTTTGTTGATAAAGTGAAGCTTTTTACCTACTTCTCTTAGCCCAATAAGTACGGGGCCTCAAGCCATATACGATTTTTTTTTGATTTCTAGGCCATTCAACAGATCTGCGACCTTCATTCTTCGTCTTCCTTGCAATTGTATTTCTAACAATTGAATATACCCCCCTTCAACGGCAACCTTCATATCCTTTTTACCAGCAACGATGGTTCCACTAGTAAGGCTGTGCAAAGCAGGTTCTTTTTGCACCGCATATATTTTTACGATAATTTTTTCTTCCTCCCCGTTTACAAAGTTGCTCCAGGCTACAGGATAGGGACTTAAACCTCGTATATGGTTATAAATGGAATCCAATGGTGCATCCCAGGCTACTTTACAGGTTTCAGTGAAAATTTTAAATGCCTTTTTTAATTCAGGACGCTGCGGTTGCTTCTGCGTCCGTACAAGGCCTTTGGAAATAAGTAGCACTGTTTCTAGCACCAAATCGGCACCCAAGAGCATTAAGCGGTCATGCAGGCTTCCTGCGGTATCATGGTCGGCGATCAAGGTTTCTTTTTGTAAAATGATTTCGCCCGTATCTATTTTATCATCAATAAAAAAAGTGGTGGCACCGGTTTTGATCTCCCCGTTCATTAGTACCCAATTGATCGGGGCGGCCCCGCGATAATCGGGGAGGAGCGAGGCATGAAGGTTAAACGTACCATAGGCCGGCATATCCCAAACAACCTTTGGTAACATTCGAAAAGCGACTACAATTTGCAAATTGGCTTTGAGGGCCTTCAATTCTTCGAGAAAGGCAACATCTTTTAAATTAGTAGGTTGCATTACTTTTAGGTCATGGGCCAGCGCATATTTTTTGACTGCGGAAGTCTGTAATTTTCGTCCTCTGCCTGCCTGCCTGTCCGGCGCGGTGATTACACCTACGATAGCATAGTTGGCAGCAACCAAAACCGATAAGGTAGCTACCGCAAAATCGGGGGTCCCCATAAAAACGATTCTTATCTTATTCATACAAGTTCATATTCATTTTTACTATTAATTCGAATTCGCCCTTCTTCCAATAAATACCGAAGGCCTTTCAATACCTGTTTTTCATCATAATTCAAAGCGGCGACTATAAATCGGGATCCATGGTCCTTATTTTTTAATAACTTCAGAATTTGTGCCGATATTGCCGCCGGGTTAATGGGTGTCATGTTCTTACAGACATCGCAAATACCGCATTTATGAGCGGTCGTTTCCCCAAAATACGCTAGCAGTTGCTGGTTTCGACAGTGCTTGCCATTGTTGACATAGGCAAGCATTTGGTGTACATGATCGATCTTTATTTGCTGCCTTTCTTTTACCTCCCTTGCAAATCTGTTAATAGTGGTATCATCTTCCCGAGGAACTAAAAAGGTAATAGATAGGTCACTTTCATTGGCTTGGTATTCAATGATCGCATCTTTTTCGAGTTGTTTCAGTACTTGTAATACCTTCGTTTCGGCAACCCCTGTTTTCTTAGCCACCAGATGGGTATTGATTTTTGTTTCAAAATCGAAAATGCCGCCATAGGTACGCAATAGGGTCTGTACAATCGAAACAATTGCTTTATTTTGCTCCAAATAGTCGAACAAAGGTTCTTTACCGATCAGCAATTGCACCAGGGTTTTTTGTGTGAACGTTTCCGTAAGTGAAAAAACCGAGTTTTGATCAAGAATGCGAAAGGCATTAAAAGTCAACAAGGTGTTCAATTGATAGGTAGCACAAAATGCATTGAAATTTAGTTGATGGGAGGTATCGTTCCCTTCGCCATAGGCAATTTGAAAATAGTTGTTCAGCTTATTGTAAACCTTTTTTAGATACGCAGTATCGGGAAGTATACTAATAAACTGGTCCTTTACGGCTTGTTGATCTGTTTTATTGGTCAATAACACCGCTTTGGCCATAGTGCCGTCTCGCCCAGCGCGGCCCGCTTCTTGGAAGTAATTCTCGATACAATCAGGAATTTGGTAGTGTACCACCAATGCAACATCGGGTTTGTCGATACCCATACCAAAGGCATTGGTGGCAACCATGACCTTTACCTTGTTCTCAAGCCAAAGATCCATTCGTTTTTGCTTCTCTTTTTTTTGAACGCCCCCATGAAAGAAAGTGGCTTCATAGCCCGAGGCATTTAAATCGCGGGCCAGGTCTTGGGCCAGGCGCCGTGTACGAACATATACAATGGCACTTTTCTCAAGAGCAGCGCACAATTGTCTTAAACGGTAGGGTTTGTCTTCTGCAAGGACAACCTCAAAAGCGATATTTTTTCGGGCAAAAGAATCCTTGACCAATATAGGTACCTGTAACTTTAAATGCATTGAGATATCGTCCACGACCGCTGCGGTCGCCGTTGCGGTAAGGGCAACAATGGGGGTGTCTGGCAGCAACTCCCGTAGCTTTCCGCATTCCAAATAAGCAGGTCTAAAATCATGGCCCCACTGCGAGATGCAATGAGCTTCATCGACCGCAATTAAGCTTACGTTCATTCGCTGAATACGCTCTTGTACCAGTTCTTGGCGTAAACGCTCTGGGGAGATATACAAAAAGGTATAGTTGCCATAGAGGCAATTGTCAAGCAAGTTGCTCACCTCTTCCGCGGGAATACCGCCCGTAAGGGCGATCGCTTTGATTCCTAATAGTTTTAAACGGGCAACTTGGTTTTGAATCAAGGCGACCAATGGCGAAATTACAATACAAATACCCTCTTGGGCGAGGGCCGGGATTTGAAAACAGACAGATTTACCACCTCCAGTGGGCATTAAGGCCACTCCGTCTTGGCCTTGCATCAGGGCATCGATAATTTTCTCTTGAGAGCCCCGAAAGCTATCAAAACCCCAATAATACTTTAATATGTCTTTCGGCTTTCGACTCTTCACAAATGCAGGGTTTTTACTATGAAATCTACCCTAGCGGTAATACTGGCCATGGGTACTTCAATTACCTTATAGCCAAGTTTGGAATAGGATTCCCATAGATGATCGTGAATGGCGAGTGCCTCATCAAAACTTTCAAAACGCTCGTTGTCGACCACATAAATTTCTTTCCAAATAGGTAAAATGAAAATGGTATCGTATCGGTGTGTATGGGCACTCTCTAAAAATTCACTCCCATAGGTTTGCCCAAAGTACTCCATATATGCAAGTACGTCGGGAATACCGCGGTCAAAAAAAATAGCCCCCTCCTTTTTTAACGAAGCTTCCTTATAGTGTGCTTCTCGAGCACTTAAAATCTTCCGATTAAAATCCAGGGGGTCCTTTACAGAGGCGATCGGGTTAGTAGTGAAACTCGATAGGGTGCCAGTTTCTTTGGCTTCCAAGGTCATTAGGCGAATCACCTCAGGAAAGCAACGATAGCCCGTTTTTTCCAAGGCTTCTATCAAACAGGTTTTTCCCGTACTTGGTCCGCCCGTAATCACTATTTTTTGTTGCTCCAAATCCACGATTTTCTTAGAACAAAAGTAATCAATCTACCTAGCTTAAAAAATTACCGTTTTCATGTATCTTTGCAAAAACTGCTATATGGATACCGAAAAATCGCAAGAATTTTACAAAAGACTCAAAGAGCAATTAAGAGATAGTAACGAATGGCCCTCAAAATATCTGTATAAATTCATTGTGCCGTCAGAACCTGAAAAAATTGAGCGAATTCATCAAATTTTCGATAATACAGGGGCCGTTATCGAGTCAAAGCAGTCTAAAAAAGGAACGTACACAAGTATTTCTATAACCGTAATGAGAGAAAATCCGGAAGCCGTAATCCAAAAATATATAGAAGTAGGGGAGGTCAAAGGGGTTATATCTTTGTAAAATAGGTAATATGGCATAATTTTGTTAATTTGCCTGCGTTAGTAGAATAGTTACTCTCCGAAGACACCACACACAAAAAAATAGTTGAGTTTGAATTTAGTAGAAAACCTAGAATATAATACGGAACGTTCTCAATTGATTATTCCGGAATACGGGCGTCATTTTCAAAAAATGGTCGACCATGCAGTATCAATAGCCGACGTTGAGGAACGCAATAAGGTGGCCAAGTCTATTGTTAGCGTTATGGGAAATTTGCAACCCCATTTGCGGGATGTACCCGATTTTCAGCACAAGTTATGGGATCAACTTTTTATTATGTCCGATTTTAAATTGGATGTAGAGTCCCCGTTTCCCATAACGAGTAAAGAGTTATTACAAGAACGCCCCAAACCATTGGCGTATCCTCAAAACCATCCAAAATATCGGTTTTATGGGAACAACATTAAACGTATGATCGATGTAGCGGTCGAATGGGAAAAAGGCGATATGCGCGATGGTCTGGAATATGCCATTGCGAACCATATGAAAAAATGCTATTTGAATTGGAACAAAGATATGGTTGATGATTCAGCTATTTTTGATCATTTATTTGAACTAAGCGACGGCCAGATCGATTTAAAAGGGGAAACGTTGACCGATAGCGGGCAATTTTTGAAAAATAGGATTGCCAAAACTCCGCGTAACACCAATAACAATAACAAGAAAAGACAGCGCAACACCAATAATAATAACAATCGCGATAAAAAGCGATACTAATCATTCAATCGTAAATGGGAACATTTAAAATTGAAGGTGGGCACCGTCTCGCCGGCGAAATTACGCCTCAAGGTGCCAAGAACGAGGCCCTTCAAATACTTTGTGCGGTACTTTTGACCGCTGAAGAAGTGGTAATCAGCAACATACCTGATATAGTCGATGTAAATAAACTAATTTCCCTTTTGGAAGACCTAGGCGTCAAAATCCAAAAAAAAGGGAAAGGATCTTATGTTTTCAAAGCGGATGATGTCAATATAGACTACCTCCAATCCGAACAGTTCAAGCATGATGGCAGAGGTCTTAGGGGATCCATAATGCTGGTAGGTCCGTTATTGGGCCGTTTTGGCAAAGGGTATATTCCAAAACCTGGAGGTGATAAAATTGGGCGTCGTCGCTTAGATACCCATTTTGAGGGTTTTATTAATTTAGGCGCCAAGTTCCGTTACAATAAGGAGGAATATTTCTATGGGGTAGAAGCTAAGAAGTTGAAGGGTACCTATATGTTACTCGATGAGGCTTCGGTGACCGGTACGGCGAATATCGTAATGGCAGCTGTATTAGCAGAAGGCACTACAACGATATACAATGCCGCCTGTGAACCTTATTTGCAGCAGCTCTGTAAGATGCTCAACCGTATGGGAGCAAAAATCACGGGTGTTGGATCAAACCTTTTGGTAATCGAAGGGGTAAATAAATTAGGTGGTACCGAACACCGCATGTTACCTGATATGATCGAGATAGGTAGTTGGATCGGCCTAGCGGCAATGACCAAAAGCGAATTGACGATTAAAAATGTAAGCTGGGACGATTTAGGACAGATTCCCAATGTGTTCCGAAAACTGGGAATTCAGGTCGAACGAAAAGGCGATGATATTTATATTCCCGAGCACGTCGACGGTTATGAAATACAGAATTATATAGACGGTTCTATTTTAACGATTTCCGATGCGCCATGGCCGGGAATGACTCCTGATTTATTGAGTATCATCCTGGTAGTCGCTACCCAAGCAAAAGGGGAGGTACTCGTACACCAAAAAATGTTTGAAAGCCGCTTGTTTTTCGTGGATAAATTGATCGATATGGGTGCCAAGATCATTCTTTGCGACCCCCACCGCGCCACTGTTATGGGCCATAACTTTAAATCTACCTTGAAAGCTACTACCATGGTATCACCCGATATTCGGGCAGGAGTTTCGCTATTGATAGCGGCACTTTGCGCAAAAGGGACCTCGACCATTCACAACATTGAACAAATCGATAGGGGATACGAAGATATCGACAATCGGTTGCGCGCTATAGGCGCGAAAATTGTACGCCTATAACAGGAGAATTTATAACACATTTCACTCCGCATACCGGCAGTTAGTTTTTTCCATGCATAAGCTAGTTTTCTGCCTAGTTAAAAAAGACAGCCTAAAATGGCCTAAGAGCTTCTTGCACTTGGCTATTCTATAGGTTGCTCGTATGGCAAATTAAGAATTTGTAGTAGCCCTTTTACATTAAATGGGCCTTTTTATAACTTACTTCTCTACCAAAGTACCATCGGGATATTTGGCGAACCTGCCTTTCTCTTTTGAATGCACATTGTCTGTATGTTGCCATGGCCAACCGCCAAACTGGGTGAGTTGGTATTCTTGCATGGCCCGTTGTATTTCTTCTTCGGTGTTCATTACAAACGGGCCGTATTTGGCGACCGGTTCTCCCAACGGTTTCCCTTGTAACAATAGTAAATGGGCGGTCTTGCTACCAGCGGTAATTAACACACTTTCAGATGAGGAAAGTTCAATGCCATTATTGGGCATTATACCTTTCCCATCAATTAAAATAAGATCACCTTCATAGAAATAAAGGGTTCTATTGGTACCTGTCAAGGCTTTTGGTAAGGTGAATTCCGAATTGGCATCTATATGAATATTCCAAATTGCTACGTCGTTCTCCTGGAAACTTGCCCAAGAATCTGGTGCCGATTCCGGCGCCTTCGTAGTTTTATAATTACCTGAAATAACTTTTATTTTGGTGCCGTTTTCTTCGATTATCGGAATATCTTCATGCCATAGCATTTTAAAATGTGGGGCTACAAACTTGCTTTTTTTAGGGAGGTTGAGCCATATTTGAAATAACTCTAAAGGGTTTTCCGTCTGCGTATTCAACAACGGGAATATTTCGCTGTGTTGAACTCCACTGCCTGCGGTCATCCATTGTACATCACCGTTGCCAAAACGCCCGGCGGCTCCCAAAGAATCCGAATGATCGCAAAAACCTTTATTAACGATAGTAATGGTTTCAAAACCACGATGCGGGTGGGAAGGAAATCCAGGGATGGTTTGCCCGTGGTACATGCGCCAACCGTCTTTTATGGTAAAGTCGTTCCCTAAATTGCGGCCTTCTAGAGAAGCTTTGGGCCCCATTTCACCGTTCCCTGCGGGATAGTGGTCTAAATGGTATACACAGAATAAAAAAGGGTCTTGGGTCTGCCATGGAAAACCGAGCGGGAATATTGATAAAATAGGAGTACTCATTCAATGCTAATTTAGAATTTACTCGATAATCGAGATTTAAAATGCTCCGACGCCCGTACGATGAGTATACGGACAGGCTTGCGTCGAAATCAATGTTGAATTTCTTTTTAATGCCTCGTGGGCTCGCTCCGAGGTAGTTTACTTTTAATGTTTTGCTGTATTGATTTCTATCCAATTATTTTCAGGATCTTTCAAATAAATCTGGTGAACTCCGTCGGCCCTTTTGGTGATTGATTTTTCTTTTCCTGGCCAATCCCAATATGGAACACCCTTAGTCTCTAAATGTGCAATAACCTTGTCAAGGTTTTGGGTAGCAAGGCAAAGATGTACACTCTTGCTATGTTCTAGGGCTACACTGTCTTTGCCAATCAGATGTAACTGTGAATTTCCTTGTACTTTGAACCAACGAAAGCCCGTATACGCCGATGGATGGGGAATCTCCTCAAGTTGCAGTATGTCGGCATAAAAATCGCCCACGCTTTCTAGATCCTTGACAATAAATGAGTAATGATCATATTCAAAATCAAAAGATTGGGCTTGCACTAAGGCACCCAATGCAATACAGCAACATAACAAGAGATTTTTCATAGGTGTTAATTTACGGTTCCTTTTCGAATGTAGCAATAGTATTTGAAGGCTAAGGCAATAAGCTTTTATTTCTAAATTATCAGTATTGTTCAACTTCTATATGAAGTGTTTTCTGGTCGCTGAAAGTATGTTTGTATACAAATAAACAGCTTCTTCATATATAGCGGTACGGGTGCTAAAGACTAAAGAATCAATGGAAAAACAGTTAAGGGTGGTGTACAAAAATGTACAGGTGTACCCAGCGGGACTTGAAGTAGTTTTGAGTGGTGTAATTTAGGTCTATAAATTTAAAAGTAGCACTATGAGAAAAACTGTATGGCTTTTGGCCAGCTTGCTGATTGCATTGAATAGTTCCTGCAAGTCTGACGATAATGCGGAGGGCGAAGTAACCAATGGGCAAGGAATTGCTAGAAACTATCAAGGCACTTGGTCCTCGACCCTGCCGTCTAAGACTTATGAAAATCTTGCGATTTCTGCTAGGGTCAATGAGACCGATGACCCCAAGGTGTTCAAGGGTGAATTCTTTTTTAGCGCAACACTTACTTCTTGTTGTAATAGTGGAGAAAACGATGGTCTACTAACTTTTGAGATTGATGGAAAAACGGTAACCAAGTTTAGATATGATGATCGTGTACTATCCTGTAGTGGTATTTTCGAGGGAACAGGTAGTATTGGCGACGATGGGAAAATAACGATCAACTTCAGTGGTTCCGACTGTGAAGGTGAACATACCGAAGGACTTTTGATCTTCAGATAACCACGCCCCAGTGTCATGAAAAAAGACGAGCAGACATGGTCGCTCGTCTTTCTCAATCAGTAATTTTTTAGTTGCAATCTATTCTTTAAGTGACTTCATAACCTTACATGGATTCCCATAGGCTAAAATATCATCAGGGAGGTCTTTGGTCACTACCGAGCCCGCCCCGATGGTAACATTGTTACCGATACATATTCCAGGCATGATGACGGTATTTCCCCCGATCCAAACATTATCTCCGATGATTACCTGCTTGGTCAGAGTTTGATAACGAGTGCCTTCTTCATTCGTTTTTACAATGCGTTCAGAAGCCTTCAAAGGGTGATTGGCCGTATAAATTTGAACATAGGGGCCAATAAGCCCATTTTGTCCGACAACAATTTTGTTGTTATCAAGAAAAAAGCAATTGGCATTTATGAACGTATTTTTCCCAATACGAATGTTTTTTCCATAATCGCAGAAAAAAGGTGCTTCGATCCATACTCCCTCCCCTTTCTTTTCAAATAGGGAAGAAAGCAGTGCTGATCTCTTTGCGGTTTCCGTAGAGGCCAGCAAATTGTATTCTTGTAAAGCCCTGGCTGTATGATACATTTGCAATAGCTCGGGGTCTCTAGAGCTGTAGCACAGGCCGGCCAACATTTTCTCCTTTTCTGTCATGAAACTAATCTCCTTCTACTGGTGGGGGACCTTCGATCATTGCTTTGTACACCTCTGTTCCTTTTCTTGTTTTGAATTCTTCTTTGACCTTGGCAATCAATTTAGGATCCTCAAAAAGGTCAACGGCCGTCATTCCCAATGCTTTGGAAGCATAGACCATCCCTTTGTGACCAATAGACATGCCGCCACAGGCCACAACCGCCCATGAATGCCATGGTGTATCTTTGGGAGCCACGGTGACTCCAAGGTTAATGTTGGGAACGTTCCAACTTACATCACCTACATCGGTAGACCCTCCACCGGGATTCTCTTCTGTTTCCTTTAAGGGATGTATTTGACTGTCCATTCCAACCTCGGGTTTTTCGGTCGCTTTTTGAATGGCTTTTCCAAAGTTGGTCTCTTCCTCGGTATAACTAATTGGTCCTAATAGCTCAAGATTTTTTTGCATAATCTCCCCTCCGGAACGGTTGACCAAGGTTTCGTATATGCCCGATACCAATCTGATTTTGTAATCTACATTGGCCATGATGGCCGCACCTTCGGCCATTTCTTTTACCCGCTCGTATGTGGGTAACATTTTCGAGCGCTTTGGGTCCCGAACACGTACCCAAAGCTTCGCATAATCAGGTACTACATTTACGACCTGGCCGCCGTCTTGGATGTGGTAGTGAATTCGAGAACTTGGTAAGATATGTTCCCGATAGTAGTTGATTCCCGTAGTGTACAACTCCAGAGCGTCAGAGGCACTTCGTCCGTTCCAGGGGTCTGCAGAAGCATGGGCTGTTTGCCCATAAAATTCTACTATGAAATCAATTAAAGAAAGTCCTGTTTGTACATCTGCCTCGATGCTCGAACTAGGGTGCCAGCTCAAATTCACATCTACATCGTTCCATAAACCTGCTTCGACCATCCATACTTTAGCGAAATATTTTTCCTCTGCCGGCGTGCCAAGGAATTTAATGGTGCCTTTTAATTTTCCAGCGTCCATAAGCTCTTTAATTGCAATGGCCGCCCCCAGACTAGAGGTTCCGAACATATTATGACCACAACCATGCCCTGCTGCCCCGGGAATCAATGGTTCTTTTACTGGAGAGGTCTTTTGCGATATTCCGGGTAAGGCATCAAATTCACCTAAGATACTTATCACCGGTTTTCCCGAACCATAGGTAGCGGTAAAGGCCGTTGGGATATTCGCTACACCCCGCGTCACGGTAAGTCCGTTTTTTTCGGCGTAGGCCGCCAATACTTCCGAGGATCTCGTTTCTTGAAAAGCGGTTTCCGCTAATCCCCAAATAGAGTCGCTTATCTTAATGAGTTCGGCCTTGTGTTTTTCTACAGAGGCCAAAACCGCCTTTTTGTTTTTGGTCATTTTTTGGGCAGAAAGCGTTATGCTCAACAGTAGCGATAGGCCCAAGAGTGTCTTTTTTTTCATTTTGTACGGTTTTCAGGTTGATAAAAGGTTTTTAAAGATACTTGATCTGAATAGATGTGTATATAAAAATCGGAAAAACATGAAATGTAAATATTTTGGTCATAGCACAATATAGTTCACTTACTGTCAGTTATTTACAAAGTGCCTTTCCCAATCGATCTCAGATTTTCGAATGGCGACTGAAAAAGGCAGTCTCAAAACCAAAATAATAGTATCATGAAAAAGCTTATCCAACCTACGCTTATGGCATGTGCAGTCCTTGTTTTAGTAGGATGTAGTGCTACCAACCAACTCACTATGGGAGCAGTTGAACCCGCTCGTGTTCACATCCCTTCAGATGTTTCAAAAATTGGTATTGTAAATCGAAGTGTACCCTCGGAAGGGAACAAAACGATCGATAAAATCGATAAAATTTTGTCCTTGGAAGGATTAAATCTCGATAAAGAAGGAGCGGAAGCTGCGGTAATGGGTCTTTCTGACGAATTGGAAAGAAGTGAGCGTTTTGAATCGATTGCCATTATTGAGAGTAGCGAGTTAGAGCGTAAAGGACTCGGGGTCTTTCCGGCAGCTTTAAATTGGAAAACGGTAGAGACCATTTGCGAGACAAATGGGGTAGAAGTGCTCTTTTCTCTTGAATTGTATGATACCGACACAAAGGTAGACTACCAGACCGCTATGGTTAAAATACCTAATAATTTAGGGGTCAAGGCCGCAGTGCCCGGCCATAAAGTGACGATAAAAACGGCTATTAAAAGTGGCTGGAGGGTTTACGACCCGCATACCAAGACGATTATTGATGCAATTACCACAAACGATTATATTACTTCAAGAGGCGAAGGTATTAACCCAATGAAGGCCGTTGAAGCGGTTATAGGAAGAAAGGAAGCTGTACTGCAGCAAAGTACCTATAGCGGAAATACCTATGCCAAGGAAACACGCCCTCGAAGAAAACGAATTTCAAGGGATTATTTTGTGAAGGGTACCAATAATTTTGAAATTGCCCAGCGAAGAGCACAGACCGGCGACTGGAAAGGAGCTGCAAACCTTTGGGAGAAGGAAGTAGCGAATTCGGATCCTAAAATTGCAGGGAGGGCCTGTTATAATATGGCTATAAGTAACGAAATTAATGGAGACCTGAACAAGGCTGTTGAATGGGCATCAAAATCGTATAGCGATTATGAAATAAACGAGGCATTAAGATATCTGAATCTACTTCGAAGAAGAGTAGCTGAGAAAGAGCAGCTACGACAACAAAATGCACGCTGAACACAGGGCGTAAGCGATAAAGAAGCCTTGTACTAGTGTGTACGAGGCTTTTTTTTATCCGACTGCTTCCTTGTAAATCTTTAAACAACGTTCCCTGGCCATTTTGTGATCTACAATAGGGGTAGGGTAGGTGAGATCTTGTAAATCGTTCACCCATTTATATATGTATTCTTTTTCTTTGTCAAATTTATCAATTTGGGTCGTTGGGTTAAAAATTCGAAAGTAAGGTGCGGCATCCACACCACTACCGGCCGCCCATTGCCAATTGCCGACATTGGCACTTAAATCAAAATCCAATAATTTTTCGGCGAAATAAGCTTCGCCCCAACGCCAATCGATCAATAAATGTTTGCAAAGAAAACTGGCAACCAACATACGAACGCGGTTATGCATATAACCGGTGGTATTCAACTCTCGCATTCCCGCATCTACCAAGGGGTAGCCTGTTTCTCCTTTTTTCCACTTTTCGAACTCTTCTTCGTCGTTTCGCCAAGCTATGCGGTCGTATTTGGGTCGGAACGATTTATTTACTGTTTGCGGAAAATGCCATAAAATTTGCATAAAAAATTCACGCCAGATCAACTCGTTCCAAAAAACCTCATTTTCTTCGGCAATTGCCAGTTTCATCATTTTTCGAACGGAAACCGTGCCAAAACGCAAATGGGGCCCTAATCGAGAGGTGCCATTTTCCTTGGCCGGATAATTACGTGTAGCCTCGTAATTATTAATTAAATTTGAAGTTGCTGTATAGTCCAGAACCCTTATGGAAGAAGGTACAAAACCCATATTTTTCAACGAAAGAAACGGAATCGATGCGGTACGGAGCAAATTTTCTAAATAATCTTCACTTGCATGACGCCTTAAATCGCGTTCCGAATCAAAAAATGCCTTCCATTTATTTTTAAAAGGCGTATACACCACATAGGGCTTACCATCATCCTTTACAATATCATTTTTTTCAAACACCACTTGATCTTTAAACGTTTTGAATGCAATGTCTTTACTTTTTAAAAGAGCACCGATCAATGCATCCCGGTCTTTGGCATACGGTTCGTAATCATGATTGGCATACACCTCTTGAATGCTATGTTGCTCAATGAGTTCCTTAAAAATAACCGCAGGTTGCCCATGATATAAGGCAATGCCGCTACCATAGTTTTCTTTTAGGTGCGCATTCATTTTTTCCAAGGTAGCATAAATGAAAGGTACTCTTGCGTCATCTTTTGGCAAACTTTCTAGTATTTCTTTGTCAAAAACAAAAATGGGCAACACTTTGTGACCGCTTTTTAAGGCTGCCAAAAATGCAGTATTATCGGCTAACCGAAGGTCCCTACGAAACCAGAAAATGACAATATTTTTATTCATAAACTAGGGAATTTTAATCTCAAATGGCTTTTCAGTTCATCAAATGGCGAGGAACGGTTAACACCTTGAGATGGTATTTTTTTTCATATTCGGTCTTCGGTCTTTTGCTCACTGTCACCTTGAGCGTAGTCGAAGGCCTAGGAACACACAGGGTAGGAATCGACTCCGCTCGACCTGATAAAACAGTTTTGCAACTAAATTTGACATTTGGGTTTGAATTTATTTATCTAACCTACATTCAAGCTGCCTATTCCACCATCAACCGTCACCACTTGTCCGGTCATCCAACTGCTTTTGTCGCTAAGTAAAAATAGACCAATATTACCAATATCCGATACGGTACCTACGCGTTTTAAAGGGTGGCGTTCCGCCATTAATTCCCGCTTGCGGTCATTATTCAACAAACGCCCGGCCAAGGGAGTATCTACTAAAGAAGGCGCGACCACATTTACCCGCAGTTTTGGGGCGTATTCGGCCGCCAAAGATTTGGCAAAACCTTCAATAGCACCTTTAGCGGCAGCAACGCTTGTATGAAAGGGCATTCCGGTACCAACTGCTACGGTACTGAAGAAGACCATGCTACTACCTTTGGCCATTTTTGGAGCAATTGCCTTTACCACCTTAACCAAGGAGAAAAAGTTAAGCTGCATATCTTGTTGAAAAGTGTCTAACGACAGCATTTTAAAAGGTTTTAAGTTGATGCTACCAGGGCAATACGCAAAACCATGTAATTGGTCGGGAAGTGCATTGAGATCTAGATCATCGGTTAACGCATCAAAAGGTATATGGGTTACATTGAGAGATCCTAGCTCTTCCGAAGTACGCGAAGCAATAAAAACAGTATGTTCGCTCGAGAGTGCCTTGGCCATTGATAGACCAATGCCATGAGATCCCCCGATTAATAAAATGTTTTTCATAGGTGTTGGTTAAATAGACTTTATTTCTAAAAATGTCGCATGTGCCGGCAAAGTGCCAAAAATCTCTTTAAGTTTTTGCTCCCGATAGTAAAAAATCTGCCTTAGCTGTTTTTTCACTGTCAACGGATGCGCCAACCGACCCAAGAAACCAAATGGAATCTTATAATCTATGCAATCTTCCATGAGCACACCCCCTTCGATTTCTTTGATGAAATGCTTGTGATGCCATAGAGCATAAGGCCCGAAAAGTTGTTTGTCCACAAAATAATCCCCTTCCCTTAAAGAGCATATTTCACTAACCCATTTTGTAGTAAAACCGGCAAATGGGGATACTTTGTAGTGAATAATCTGCCCTTCGAACATAGGCCGTTCTGCACCAGAGAGAATATGAAAATCCATGTGTTCCGGAGTAATGACCTTAAGATTCGCGGGGTTTGATAAAAATTCCCAAGCAGTTGGTTTATCAATAGGAAGGGCCTGCCTCGCATTGAGTTGGTAGAGTTGCATTTATTGGTTTTAAACAAAGATAAAAGCATTATTGTTTAATAAAAAAACTAATTAGTTAAACAAATAATAAAACACTATCCCATATTGGTCCAAACATTGTTCACTAACCGTATTAATATGGGTTCTTATAGGTATCAATGGTGCTAAGTGCGACTAATTTTGTAATTTTCACCCCATTGATTTTGTATTCCTGTTTGATATTCGATCAACGAACTTGCTACTCATTGCCAATAGGAAAAATAAATGAAAATGAATGCGCTAGGAAATAGGATACAATGAAAAGGCTCATCATATATTTGTTGTTATTTTTTTTAACTGGTTTTCTTTCGGCCCAACAACCAGTGCGTACTATTGGAACGCTTCCGAATCTGGTGTCTGAAACTTCGGGACTTGTATACCACAACTCAAAGCTTATTACCCATAACGATTCTGGGAACACCCCTCAGTTGTTTGAGATAGATACCGTATCACTTGAAATTACCAGGACAATAACAATAAACAATGTAGACAATATTGATTGGGAAGACATCGCCCAAGACAAAGACTACCTGTACATCGGCGATTTTGGAAACAATTTCGGCACTCGAAGGGATTTGGCCATATATCGGATCAGCAAGGTCCTCTATGATCAATTGGATGAAGTGTCGGCAGAACGAATTAATTTTTCATACGAAGACCAAACAACTTTTGAAGACAACGGAAACAGCGATTGGGATGCCGAAGCTTTGGTAGTAATTGAAGATCAATTAATTGTATTCACCAAGCAATGGCAATCGAATGGTACGGTTACCTATGGGGTTCCTAAAACCCCCGGTACGTACAGCGCACAGCGCTTGGATTCATTTGATATTAAAGGGTTGGTAACGGGTGCTACATATAATCCGGAAAGCCGGTTTTTGTATGTGTTGGGATACAGTTCCATTTTAGATAGTTTTTTGTATCGGATAGAAGGGGCTTCTGCCACGAGGATTTTCGACGGTACAATTGAGCAGCTATCTACCAATATTGGTTTTGCACAAGTGGAGGCAATTACAGCCGTAGATGTCGATACCTATATGATTTCTTCAGAACTTTTTACTAGAGAAACCCCCTTCACTACCTTACAATCGAGCTTGTTTTCTTTTAAGACAAGCGACCTTGCTTATGTAGACCCAGACCCAGACCCAGACCCAGACCCAGACCCAGACCCAGACCCAGACCCGGACCCCCTGCCGGATGTTTCGGTAGATGAGGTAGTACTCTATAGGTCAATCGAGGAATCGGTGCTTCGATATGAGGTGCCAGCTACTCAATTCCTAATCGCCAGGGCGATTTTTGATACTATGGGAAGACTTATTAGTTATGATACCGGTACTGATTTGGATACGAAAACTATCGATTTGGGAGCCTTGCCTAAGGGTATTTTTTATATTACTTTTTATTTTGGAGATCGAAAAACATCCAGATCTTTTGCAAACTACTAGTTCTTATCGGATTTTAATATTTAAGAATACGTTAACATACCTACCTTCGGTTTATCTCTAGTTTTGTGAAAATTAAAAACCTAAGTACAATGAAAAAATCAGCACTCTTTTTATTTGCCTTGGCCATTTCTTTTATGGCGCAGGCACAGATTAATACACCGGCTCCTAGCCCTGCTTCCAAATTGGAGCAAAAAGTGGGTCTTACCGATGTAACGGTAGAATACTCTAGACCTTCGATGCGAGGGAGAACTATTTTTGGGGATTTAGTTCCCTTTGACAAGTTATGGCGCACAGGTGCCAACGGCTATACCTTGGTCTCTTTTAGCAATGATGTGAAAATTGACGGACAAGAATTAAAGGCAGGTACTTATTCAATGTTTACAAAACCAGGCGCTACTTCATGGGAAGTATTATTCTATACTGATACACAAGGAGGTGGAATACCAAGCGACTGGGATGATAGCAAGGTAGTGGCCAAAACCACAGCGAAAGTATTTCCTATGGAAATGCCGGTTGAAACGTTTACCATCACTATTGATGATTTAAGCAGTAACGGGGCAACTATTGGTCTAATTTGGGAAAAAGCGTATGTAGGAGTAAAGTTCGAAGTACCGACCGATGCGGCAGTTATGGGTGCTATTGAAAAAACAATGGCTGGTCCCGGAGCAGGTGATTTCTATACTTCTGCTGTATACTATGCCAATGAAGGTAAAGATATCGGAAAAGCAAAAGAATGGATGGAAAAAGCCATGTCAATGACCAAGGAACCACGTTTTTGGCAATTGCGACAACAATCGTTGATCTACGCAAAAGCTGGTGATAAGAAATCGGCAATCGAAACCGCTAAGAAATCTTTGGCAGGGGCCAAGGAAGCCGGGAACGATGATTACGTGAAAATGAATACCGATTCTTTGAAAGAGTGGGGAGGAATGTAAGGTAGATTCCGAATTAAAATAAAAAGCCCGGCAATACCGGGCTTTTTTGTTTTTTAGGTGAAATTGAAACTCCGTTTTATAGAAGTTGAAAATTTCAATTCTTTTACGAAGGTTAAAATAGAATTTATGTTTCAGCCCTATGCTACCCTATGCTTGGATTTTTTAGCAAACGATCAAAACCTTCAAAAATAAAGGCGATAGCCATTACCAACGCGGCCCCTATGAAATTGAGCAATAGATAACTTAATAGCTCCTCTGCATAAACAAAGTTATAGTAGAGAACAAGTATAATGGCCTGCGTGAGCAAAGCGGCAAAAAACACTGCATTGCCCTTTACGAACCTGAAAAAGAATGCCAACAAGAATATACCCAATACATTCCCGTAAAAAATAGAGCCTATGATATTGACAAGTTGAATTAAGTTGTCAAATAGATTCGCAACACAGGCAATTAAAATAGCAATAATACCCCACAAAAGCGTAAAACCTTTGGAGGCCAACACATAGTGTTTTTCATTGAATGCCCCTTGGCGATTACGTTTGTAAAGGTCAAGGGCAGATATGGTTCCAAGTGCATTCAGTTCCGAGGCGGTAGAAGACATGGCCGCAGAAAGTATAACGGCCAAAAGTAAACCGATAAGACCTTTGGGAAGGTTATTTAGAATAAAATGAATGAAGACATAGTCTTTGTCATTGGTCTCGGCATTGCCATCTGCCTTTTTGATCATTGCTTTGGCAGCGGCACGATTAATACTATCTTTTTGGTTGATTTGCCGAATGTGTATTTTCGCTTCTTCGACGGCGGCATATTCCTTTAAATCCAAAGCTGCCGAAAATTCATTTTGAGCAATGCGTTTATTGGCCTCCAAAGTGCGTTGCGCCGCTTGTAGCGCTTCATAGTCATCAGCATATTTCGAAGCCATGACCGATTTGGTCGCAGAGGGGTTAAAATTCAAAGGAGCCTCATTGTACTGATAAAAAACAAAGACCATTACCCCCACCAGTAAAATAAAAAACTGCATGGGAATCTTTAAGATTCCATTGAAGATAAGCCCCAACTGGCTTTCTCGAACAGACTTTCCCGATAAATAACGTTGTACCTGACTTTGATCTGTACCAAAATATGCCAACATTAAAAAGAAACCACCAGTTACCCCGTTCCAAAAATTATAACGGTTTTGAAAATTGAATTCAAAATCCAGGATATTTAGTTTACCACTCGCTCCGGCTACTTTTAGAGCCTTTCCAAAGGTAATATCGTCGGGTAAAAAGTGTAAAATGAAGAAAAAAGCAATGAACATACCCAACATGATTATAAACATTTGCTGTTTTTGCGTAACACTTACCGCTTTGGTACCTCCCGATACGGTATAGATAATTACTAAAACACCAATGATGATGTTCAAGGTTAACAGATTCCACCCCAGAATGGCCGAAAGAATTATGGAGGGTGCAAAAATAGTAATGCCTGCACCAAGGCCACGCTGAATCAAAAAGAGCACAGCCGCTAAAGATCGAGTTTTAAGGTCAAAACGATTTTCTAAAAACTCGTAGGCGGTATATACTTTAAGTTTGTGATAAATCGGGATAAATACCAAGCAAATAACGATCATTGCCATCGGCAGTCCGAAATAGAATTGAACGAATCCCATACCGCTATGAAATGCTTGCCCCGGAGTTGATAAGAATGTAATGGCACTTGCTTGGGTGGCCATCACAGAAAGCCCTATGGTCCACCATTTGGAGTTTTTTCCACCGCCGACATAATCTTCAACGCTTTTGCTTCCCCTTGTTTTCCATACTCCGTAAACTACGATAAATAGCAGCGTTCCCGAAAGAACTATCCAATCGAGTGTTTCCATTTATGTAAAAGATGTCATTAGGTAGCTAAATAATAGCAGGTACATTATATTTAGGATAATTACCAAAGAGTATTCTTTTTTCCAAACAACTTTGTCGTTCATATTACCCCTTTATATTTGCCTTGTTCTTTACATTCTCCTTGCCGATAGATAGCATGTTGGCAAACAACTTATACGCCCCGGGAACGCCGGCCGGTAGTTCTCTAAAAAAACTAAGGCCTGTATAAATATAGTTGCCATCCCCATAAGGCGCTACCAACAAACTTCCTTTTTTAGCCGTTTCTCCTTTATCTTTCATTGAAAGTATCGGAGTAAAGGCCTGGTCCCATTCGTTTGGGAAATAAAGACCTCTTTCCTGCACCCAACCGTCAAAATCTTTTTCTTCAATAGCATTCGGAAAACTGGTCAAGGAGTGTTTGTTCGCCAAAATATTTACTTCCGAATTTTCATTGGTTACTCGGTCACGAGACAATTTTAAAGGGTAAGGCGCGATATTATCAAATTGCTTGTCCCAACGCCCTGCGGTATTATATTGTACAATCAAGTTACCGCCATTTTTGACATATTCAAGCAGAAAACGTTGTTTGAACTTAAGTTCTGGAACCACATTATATGATCGTATTCCTGTTACAATTGCATCATACTTGTCAAGACTGCCTTCTCCAATACTTTGCGGGTCAATAAGGTGAACCGTATACCCAATTTGTTCTAAACTGGTAGGCACATCATCTCCGGCTCCTACAATATAACCGATATCCTGTCCCATTTTTTGAATATTCAATCGAACTACTTTGGCTTCTGCGGGAAGTAAAACCGACTGTTTTGGGACATGGTCATAGTTGATTTCTACCAATTCTTTTGAAACTTCTTTGCCTTCGATTTTCACCAAGGGTCGTATATAGCTTTCATCTTCGTAAGAGGGTGGGGTAAGTATGAAAACAAGTTCTTGCTGGTCTCCTTTCTTTGCTATTTTAAAATTCTTAGTATCCGTATCTACGGTCCATCCTTCTGAATATTGGAACTGCACTTCGCCATTTGCATTGTCTTTGTGGGCCTTTACCGTTACCGATACCTCTTTTGATTTGCCATCTGCAAAAATCAACACTTTATCACGAAAACTGGCGGTCGCTTCCGGTAGTATCTCGAATGGTTGTACCAGTTCGCCCTTGTCCGGTTTGGCAAATTTGCGAACAACGGGTTTTGTAATTTGAATGGCATAACCATTGAGTGTAAGATTGAAAACGGCATGGAACGCCTTTGGTGTTTCTGGTTTTCCGATAAGGGCTTTATCCGCTACCTCATACATTCCCAAGCTTCCTTTTTCATTTAACCAATAGGGACTCGTGGTTTCGGTGTCCGAAGGTATCTTTAAGGTCATTTCCAAAACCAGTTTTTGGTTCTCGTGTAATGCATTTGAAGTTGTAAGCGCAGTTTCATCATTAATTCGAACCGAATTCAACGTCATAGCGGCTGCACTTCTATTCAAGGCTTCAATAGTTACTTTTACCTCTCCGCCTGCATAGCTATAGGAAGCTGCCGCAGATGCTTCTAGATATAGTCCCGCTGTAGCGGAAATAACGTCTTCTAGCTCTACTAGCTTAATACGTTGCCAATGTCCATCTAGTAAACTGTTTAGTAATCGATGTGCCTTGATCAACTGCGGAAGGTGCGTACTTGGGTTTTTGAAATTGAAATCTTTTTCAATAAGGTTTAGAATATCGCCTACAGCCTTACCACCTTCGATTCGTGACCAAGAAGTGTCGATACCATCGAATATATCATTCTTATTGGTTGGGAGTTCGCCCTTTAGCAATTCTATATACTCATTTTGACTCCCTCTGGTAGAAACCCTACCGAAACCCTGGCACAAATGCTGACTGCTCGCCAAAGAGGCGATTTCATTATTCGATATTCCTAAAACAGGATAATAGGTGCCTATGTCAAAATTCAACATATTACTTTTATCGGCGGCTTCAAACTTTTCTTGACTGCCATAAAACCACCACGAAGTATTAAAAAAAAGTCTTTTGGGTTGCCAAGTTTCTAAAGTCCCCAATTGATCTACATAAGCTTTTGGGTTATTTACAAGATCAAAAGCTTCTACACTCAACATTGCCGATGAAGTATGATGCCCATGCGTACTGCCTGGAGAGCGATGATCAAAACGGTTGACAATAACATCGGGTTTGAACTGCCGTATGATTCGAACCACATCTCCCAAAACGGCTTCCTTGTTCCATATTTGTAGAGTTTCATCGGGATGCTTGGAATACCCAAAATCATTCGCCCTCGTAAAAAATTGCATCCCTCCATCAACCCCTCGTGCGGCCAACAGTTCCTGTGTGCGCAATACACCTAAGAGCTCCCTCAATTCGGGACCTATCAGATTTTGACCCCCATCGCCCCGCGTCATCGACAAATAGGCAGTTCTAGCTTTTACATGGTTAGAAAGATAGGAAATAAGCCGGGTGTTTTCATCGTCGGGATGCGCTGCGACGTACAGGGCGGAACCGAGAAAATTCAATTTTTGTATTGAATGGTATAGGTTAGAGGAACTGGTTTTCGTACCTGTTTGGGAATAGGAATGGGTTGTAATTAGAAATGAACTAACTAAAAGCAATAAAATTCGAAGCATAAGATGTATTTCGTTGGCATTCAAAGATAGAAAGATATAGAGGCGACGATTCTCTTTTAAATTTTCTTTAACACTAAAGCGTCTCACTCCGTTTGGAATTCTTTACTAGTGTAACCCCCTTTTGCAAGAGCATGTTGTTTGGGTAGGTGGTTAATTCTCCTAGATCGTTTCTTAAGTGAACGTGGTAGCTCGTAATATCTTCGATTTTAAAAATGGGAAACCCTTGATCTTCGCTCGAAATCATGTCTATATCCATAATTTGAATACTATCTCCAATTTTGAACGGAAAGGAAAAAAAGAGAATCACGCCTGAGGTAAGGTTACTTAAAATAGACCATTGCGCAAATAATGCGACGCCTATAACGGCAAAAACAGAAGAAAAGAGCAATCCCAATTCCTTGAAATTAACTCCCCAAATAAATATCAGGATTCCGGCTCCTAAGAAACTTAAAAGGAAAGAAACATATCTCAAAATTAAACGGGTCCTTGCCTCAATAAAATTACTATTACGGCCTATTTTACGAACCATTTTAAAACTAATGAATCGCACCAACATCAAGGTCAAAAGGGTAATTACTGAGCCTAGAAGCTCACTTTTATTGCTAGCTAAGAATTCTTCCATAAACTATAGTCCAAGGGTATCGCGAAGCGGTAGAAATCTATTGCTGTTCTTCTGCCAGTAGGGGCTCTTAATCGTTTTCACTTTTTTTGCGGTAGATGTCAATATTTTCGCGTTGCTTCCATAGCCACTTTTGAAAGATTCGCTCCACCCCTCGATCATATGCGGAAAAGCAGTGCTAAATTGTATAGAGAGCGTACGGTCCAGTTCTGGATAATTGATTTCATAGGTGCTCAATGCGTCTTCGTTATTTAAAACCGCGGTTGCATCGTAAGCCTTTAATTGTTTGTGCGACAATCGGATATACTCCATAGAGGGAATAATTTTAAGTGCCCCAGTGGGAAGCCCTTCGGGATTGACACGTATTTTATTCCAAAGTTCGTTTTCCAACGTAGTTTTTTCCAATTTCAAAGATTGATCGGCTTCCGTCTCGAAGTAAGAATGTGACATGACCTCAAAATTCTCACGATTATTTAATTGGGCATATACCTGCCCGCACCATTCTTGAGATGAAAATGATACTTTTACCGCATGCCCGTTATCCTGTACAGGATAAAAGCTACTGCTCATTATAGAATAAGGATAAATACCCGTTAAGTAGTTTTTGGTGCTATTTAATTTTAGTACGGGAATATTGTCGGGGCGACTCCCATCTGCCTTGACTTGTTTTTCAGCTAAAAAAGGTTCGGTTACAAAAATCAATACCGAAGACCCTTCGCGTAATTCACCATAACGGGCCTGTTCCAATTGATAGGAGGTTATCTCTGCTTCGCCCGCGTACCAATAGGCTTTGAATTCTTCAGAAATAGGATTCGTTTTTTTTGTATCAGCGGCCGTTTCAATTGCTGTATTCAAGGCCATTTCCGTTTTGTCAACTTGGGCCTTTTCTTTACATGAAGCAACGATAAGAAGTAGTGAGATCGAAATACCAACTAGGAATGTAGGGTTTGATCGTTCCATTTTTTTGATTTTAATCAAAATTACCGAAAAAGAGCTAGTTAACCATGGCTGTTAACGTTTTGTACAAGAGATGAGTAGGTAGCCCCATCACATTT
Source organism: uncultured Flavobacteriaceae bacterium (assembly GCA_938010765.1). Classification (GTDB taxonomy): domain Bacteria; phylum Bacteroidota; class Bacteroidia; order Flavobacteriales; family Flavobacteriaceae; genus Pelagihabitans. Next base: position 23,567 of record CALLVX010000082.1, read on the forward strand.
GTATAAGACCCTTGAACTTCCTCAATAGCGATATGTCCCAGCCATTCTTGTATACCATAGGCGCCCGCTTTATCAAAGGGCTGGTAGGTGTCTACATAAAATCGAATCTCCACTTCGGAAAGTACTTTGAATTTTACCTTTGTAGTGTCCCGAACTGTAGTTTTGCCTCGATTTGTTGCAAAACAGATAGAGGTAATGACCTCATGCCAATCGCCTGACAAGGTGCGCAACATCGCATAGGCCTCTTCATGGTCGACCGCTTTCGCTAAGGAGGCGTGGTTATGCCATACCACGGTATCCGATGTAATCAAGATTTCTTTGTTTTCGAGCGTGCCATCGAAAGCGGCGGCTTTTAATTCAGCTAAAAAATCGGAAATCGCCCCGCCCTTTAAATTATCGGGATATACCTCTTCGGTTTCTTTGAGACGTATTTCAAAATCCAATCCCAGCTCTTTAAAAAACTGCTGCCGTCTAGGAGAGCCAGAAGCCAAAATAAGCCGATGGTTTTTTAGCGTTTCCTTTAGCATTTGATCAAGCGTTTTTTGCATCAAAATTTTCATACCAATCACCACGTACTTTTAATACTTGGCGAATTACATCCCGCACGCATTGTTCCCCGCCATTTCTATGGGAAATGTACGTACAGACCTCTTTCACCTCAGGTGCCGCATCTTGCGGGCAGGTGGGCAAGCCAACTAATTTTAAAGGAGCAATATCGGGCAGGTCATCCCCCATATAAAGTACATTTTTTAGTGCGATATTGTTGGTGCTTAAAAACTCATTCAGGGGCTGAACCTTTTGGAACGCCCCTAGATAGATAGATTGCACACCCAAACCGCTAAAGCGTTTCCGTACTCCCTCATTGGTACCTCCTGAAATGATACATGCTTTATAGCCTTTGTCAAGGGCAATTTTAAGGGCATAGCCATCTTTTACGTTCATTGTACGAAGCATTTCACCTTCAGTATCTACAAAAAGGGAGCCGTTGGTAAAGACCCCATCAACATCAAAAACAAAGGTAGTGATGTCCTTCAATAATTCTTTATAGCTTTTTTCCATGGTTATTTTATTTTTGATACATATTGGTTATAGTTTTACTTAATAAAGTATAAATATCTTTCTCAGCCTTCCCTTTCAATAGTTCTATATGCTGGGCCTGTGTTCCCAAATCTCCACGTTTGGCAGGTCCTGTTTGCATTTCGTAAGGCGATGCTTCTGCAACCTTTGCAGCGGTTTCCGAAATTAAAGGATTTAAAATGGAAAACGGAACTTGATGATCCGCGCAAACCGTATGGGCGATATGATACAAATGATTGGTGAAATTATTTGCAAAAACAGCCGCTAGGTGAAGGCTTTTGCGCTGTACTGAATTTATAATGTGCTTTTGTTCCGATACAGAGACCGCCAATTGGGATAAGATCGAAAGACTCTTTTCATTGTTGGCCTCAATACAGATAGGAACAGACTTGAAATTTACCGAACGGTCTTTAGTAAGGGTCTGTAAAGGATAAAAGACTCCATGATGGGTATGTTTAGAAAGCACCTGCATAGGAACACTTCCCGATGTGTGTACGACCAATCCTTTCAGATCTATCAACGATTCTGAGACCTCAAAAATATGATCATCGCTAATTGCGATAATATATACGTCTGCTTTCGCTATTGCCGCCCTTTTTTGCATCAAGGAGGCGGTTTTGCCAAAATATGTCAACGCTTCTTTATTACGACCAAGAACCTGTGCAATCCTAACTTCATTACAAAGGGAAAAAACACGGAACAAATGCCAGGCAATATTTCCGGTGCCGATGATGGTTGTGGTTATCATATCGCGAAAGTAGGAATTACAAGATTATTTTATGGTTTTCGAGTTGTAGCTTTTTTTTCGATTCAAGCTTTTTAGTTGCTCGTATAACCGTTTCAACACGAAGTCCCGTTAATTCGGCAATTTGCTGTCGGGTAATCGGTACAGTGTACTTTAGTTCGTTTTGCTGTTTTTTAAGGTAATTCAAAAGTGTAAGAATTCGATGTTCCGAGGGGTACACAGAAACCTCTTTTCCAATCATCGCTTTATATGCAAGACGTTTGGAAAGTAAACTTGTAAACTGTAAATGCACTTCTGGATTGGTTATCAATAGTTCCAAAAAATCTTTTTTGAGAAGTCGCAAAAGAATTGTCTTCTTCGTTGCCATCGCCGTGGCGGGGTAGGGGAAATCATCAAATAGAGGAGGCTCTCCAAAACTTTTTCCGTCTTCAAAAATACCTTGAACAAATTCTTTCCCTTCATCGGTAAGGTTATACATTTTTACAGCACCTAATATGATCTGATAATAATAGGCGGCCCGCCTTCCTTCGTTGAATAGCACTTCGTTCTTTTCGAGCGTAATCGTTTGAGCACCGAATTTAGTAAGGAGGTTTTCAGATATCATAAGGCTATATGATTGAAATCATAAATATGGGGCATAAGCTCGCACTAATTTTGTTTTGAACATTAAAAGTACAAAGCTATGAACGTTTTCAACAGTTTATCTCGCAGTTTTACTTCGTCTTATATGATGATGATTCCACTTTCTATTATTTTTCAAAGTTGTTTGGGCTCGATTGCCGCTTTATATATTTTGAAGCAGGGCAACCCTTTCTTATTGGTGCAATTAGGAGTCTGTATTACTGTAACAATGGTTTATAATGCCTCTATATTGGCTCAAATGAAAACCACCTTGGTATTTAAACTCTTGCTCTTAAGCATTGTAGTGAACCTGTTTCTCTTGCTCATACAGGTATTTTAGGTTTAAAAATTGAATATCTTTAATGACCGAGATGAAGCAAAAAGAAATTGAAGACAGAGACGACGTTTATCAACTTGTTGATGAATTTTATATCAAAATCAGAGCCGATGATCTACTCGGGCCTATTTTTGAAACCCATATAGACGATTGGCCGAAACACTTAGATCGCCTCACTGATTTTTGGGAGACTAATTTGTTTTTTGTACGTAAGTTTAAAGGAAACCCCATGCTGAAGCACCAATTGGTCGATGCGGTCAGCGGACATACAATCAACGAACATCATTTTGGAAGATGGCTCAACCTATGGTTTTCAACGGTAGATGGCCTTTTTAAAGGGGAAAAGGCCACCATAGCAAAAAATCGCGCCCGTAATATGGGTACTTTTTTTCATGTAAGTATGTTCCAAGCAAGGAAACGCTAAATATTAAATACAACCCAAGGCCGAGCGTACTGGTTTATGCGCAGGAAACGGTGACATCGTGACGGTGGCTGCTATCCCTGGAAGATGCTACCCGAACCGTTTTTTGCCCCTTCAAAGTGTTAAAGTTTGCAGCGGTTAAAGTGATTCTATGGTTGTGGCCAGGACTTCCTTGTATCGAATAACTTTTTTCGGTACCTGCGTCAATACCTGCTTTTGATACTATCAAGGTATGTCCATGATTGCTTGTAATCGCTGTAGCATTTGCCCCGTTATCAAGACAATCTGCCTGATCGGGGTCAAGGTCAGGGTCTCCGTTGGCGGTATCATCGTTCGAGCAACCAATAAGGGATATGACCGGTAAGGAAACTAGAAAGACACCTGCCGTTTTCTGTAAAAATCTTTTTCTGTTCATTGCGGTTTATTTTGGTTATTATGTAGTAGTTATCCCTTAATTAATCGTATTTGGGACTAAAACCTTTCAATAACCTCTGTTTACTATTTCAGACCACAGTTTTCGTGCTGAATTAAATAGAAATTTTATGTCGTACTATGCGCTTGAAAAACCACAAAAAGGCCGTAATTTTGCTTGCTGAAAATCAAAGGCTAGCGAAATGACAGAACTGCTTAAGAAAATCTTCTTTTCCACTCGTTTAATGGCTGTTTTGTTTTTGGTTTTTGGAACTGCAATGGCCTTTGGCACCTTCATAGAAAGCAAGTACAGCACTGAAACAGCGCGCATATGGATTTATAACACTACTTGGTTCGAGGCGATCATGGTTTTTTTTGTTATTAATTTCATTGGCAATATCTTCAAATATCGCTTGCTTCGATGGGAGAAATGGCCTGTGTTAACCCTGCACCTTTCCTGGGTGATAATTATAGTGGGCGCTTTTATTACGCGATATATGAGCTACGAGGGCATGATGCCCATTCGAGAAGGAAATTCTGAAAAGGTATTCTATTCCGACAAGACGTATCTTACGGCCTATGTAGATGGAGAAATTGAAGGCGAGCCAAAACGCAAGATTCTTCAGGAAGATATTATTGTAACGCCTGAAGCTTTGAAATCAAGTCTTCCGTGGCGTGATGATTACGATGGAAAACCATTTTCCATTTCTTATGTAGATTTCATAAAAGGGGCCGAAGAAGGCCTTATCCCAGATGAGAACGGACAAGCTTTTTTGAAAATCGTTGAAGCAGGGGAAGGCCAACGCCATGATCATTATCTGGAAGACGGAAAAGTAGCAAGCATCCATAACGTTTTGTTCGCGTTAAATCAACCTACGAACGGTGCAATCAACATTTTTACAACCGATAGCACCTATCGAATAAAATCCCCATTTGAAGGAAATTTCATGAGGATGGCCGATCAATTTCAGGGTACAGTACTAAAAGATAGCTTGCAACAATTGCAGCTGCGTTCATTGTACACAACCGCGGGCTTGCAATTTGTAATTCCAGACCCCTTAACAAAGGGAGTTTATGGAGTGGTACCATTACCAAAAGATCGGGTGACCAAAGAATCTGCCGATGCACTCGTTGTAGAAATTTCCGCGAACGGAGAAACAAAGAAACAAACCTTGTTAGGAGGAAAGGGTAGGGGCGATTTTACCGATAAATTCACGGTGGGCGGACTCGATTTTAGGATGAGTTACGGTTCTAAGGTATATGAATTACCTTTTAGTATTAAGTTAAACGACTTCATCGCTGAAAAATACCCTGGCACCGAAAAAGGCTATGCTTCTTTTATGAGCAAGATTACCGTGGAAGACGAACGTCCTTTTGATTATGATATCTTCATGAACCATGTACTAGATCATCACGGATACCGTTTTTTTCAATCTAGTTTTCACCCCGATGAAAAAGGAACCATCTTATCGGTGAATCACGACCAATGGGGTACTTGGATTACCTATTTGGGGTACTTTCTTTTGTATATAGGTCTTATGGGAATTATGTTCTTTGGCAAGACGCGTTTTAAAGAGCTCTCCCATGCCTTAGAAAAATTAAGTAAAAAGAAAAAAACCATTACCACCTTGCTATTATTCGCTTTGGTATCTATTGCAAATGGGCAAGAACATGACCCAAACGATGGGCATGATCATCAAACAACAACAGGCGAAGCTCCCAGCGATATTCAAATTGACTCCTTGCTAATAGCTACCATGGTCTCTGAAGAACATGCCGAAAAGTTTGGAAAACTAGTGATTCAAGATGAAGGCGGGCGAATGAAACCCATCAATACGTTTTCTTCCGAATTATTACGGAAACTAAGCCTGAAGGACAAGTTTAAGGGGATGGATTCGGATCAAGTGTTCTTATCTATGATGGCCAACCCTGCATTATGGTACAACGCCGAGTTTATCGCGATCGATAAAAAAGGAAAGAACGATAGCATCCGAAAGATTATCGGCGTACCTGCAGGTCAACGGTACGTAAGGGCATTAGATTTCTTCGATGAACAAGGGAAATACAAATTAGAACCTTTTTTAAGAGAAGCAACAGCGACCAATAATCCCAATAAATTTCAGCAAGATTATAAAGATGCAAACATTCGTTTAAGCCTTTTGGATCAGGCTTTGCAGGGGAGTATTGTTAAAATATTCCCTCTTTTGAACGACGAAAATAATAAATGGATATCCGCCTTGGAATACCGAGGCGGACAATACCAGATTCCTGATTCACTCTATGGTAATTTCGTAAAGAATGCGATTCCTTACTATTTGATGTCACTTCAAAAAGCGCAACAGACCGGCAACTATGAAGAAGCCGATAAACTATTAGAGGCATTCAAACAAAATCAAAAAAATCACGGAAGCGAAGTACTTCCTTCGAATCAAAAAATAGAGACCGAGCTTGTGTACAATAAGCTCAACATCTTTGGACAACTTTGGCGCCTGTATCCTGTAATAGGATTGTTGATGTTCTTTGTTTTGGTATTCCAGATTTTTAAAGACCGTTCAATTTGGAGGGTCGCAGTCTACTTCTTTAAGGGTACCATCATTGTACTTTTTTTATGGCATACCGCAGGGCTTGTTTTACGGTGGTATATCTCTGGGCATGCCCCTTGGAGTAATGCTTATGAGAGTATTTTATATGTTTCGTGGGCTACTATGGGAATGGGGCTCGCTTTTGGAAAAAAGAGTAATTTAACGATAGCTGCGTCTGCCTTTGTAGCAGGGATGCTCTTATGGATCGCCCATCAAAACTGGGTGGATCCTTCAATTGGAAATTTGGTACCCGTATTGGATAGCTATTGGCTCATGATACATGTGGCGGTAATCGTAGGTAGTTATGGCCCGTTGACCGTGGGAATGATACTTGGTCTGGTTGCGCTGCTATTGATGTTGATGACGACCAAAAAGAACAAGGCTCGAATGGAACTAAGTTTAAAAGAATTGACCATTATCAATGAAATTACGTTGACTGTTGGGTTGATTATGCTAACTATTGGGAATTTTCTCGGAGGACAATGGGCAAACGAAAGTTGGGGACGCTACTGGGGTTGGGACCCCAAAGAGACTTGGGCTTTGATTTCGATAATGGTATATGCGTTTGTTATCCATACCCGATTGGTGCCGGGGCTCCGTGGTAAATGGACCTTCAATTTTCTAAGTGTGGTAGCCTTCGGAAGTATTATGATGACGTATTTTGGAGTAAACTATTACCTGGTTGGCCTGCATAGTTATGGGCAGAGCGGGGCAGCCGCGATTACCCCGGATTATGTTTGGTACATTGCGCTGGTAGTAGGTATTTTAGGTGCATTAAGCTTCTGGCGCTATAAGGTCAATTATGTTAAATAATCGAATTTTATCGATTGCCTTTGAATTAATTTTGCATCTTTGTTTCATCATGAAGTTATAAGAGTTATGTTTTTTATAAATGTCTTAGGGTTTCTTCCCAAGAAGTAATCGACCTCCTGTCGTACTTCTTTAGGCATTGCAATTTCTTCTTTCAACATAATTCTTTTTATAATGACGAACAATCACAATACACTTACGTTTAAAAAACTGTTTCAATCTTTTATCATTGCCGTAACTGGTAAAGAGACCGAATTCACTTCAGGAAGTATTCGCAAGGCGGTTTTTATGCTTTCTATCCCCATGATTTTGGAGATGATGATGGAGTCTATTTTTGCCATTGTCGATATTGCCTATGTATCCCAGGTTAGTGTGAACGCCGTAGCGACGATTGGTCTTACCGAATCTGTAGTTACTTTGGTCTATGCCGTTGCCATTGGCTTAAGTATGGCCGCTACAGCGGTCGTAGCACGCAGAATTGGGGAAAAAGATGTTCCCGGTGCCCAGAAAGCGGCAGTGCAAGCAATCGCCCTTGGAACGGTCGTTTCAATTTTAGTAGGAACATTTGGCTTTATTTATGCCAAAGATATTCTTGCCCTAATGGGTGCTGAACCAGATTTAATTGCCGAAGGCTTTGGCTACACCAGGCTTCTGTTGGGAGGTAATATTACAATTCTATTGTTGTTCTTGATCAACGCGATCTTTAGGGGTGCGGGCGATGCTTCCATCGCAATGTGGGCGTTGGTGCTTTCCAATGGTCTGAACATTATCCTAGACCCTATTTTTATCTTTGGATGGGGTCCCATTCCGGAATATGGGGTAATGGGCGCTGCGATTGCTACGAACATTGGTAGGGGAACCGCTGTTTTGTTCCAATTGGCTGTATTGTTCTTTGGATGGAGTAGGATTAAAATCGGGTTCGCCGATTTGGTGTTGAATGTGAAGGTAATGGTCAATCTACTAAAAGTTTCTTCAGGTGGTATTGCTCAATTCCTGATAGGTACCTCAAGTTGGGTATTCTTAATGCGGATCATGTCAGAGTTCGGGAGTGAGGTCCTTGCAGGCTATACCATCGCAATTCGGGTAATGCTGTTCACCTTAATGCCTTCTTGGGGTATGAGCAATGCCGCTGCTACCTTGGTGGGCCAGAATCTAGGGGCCTTAAAACCGGAAAGGGCCGAAATATCGGTCTGGAAAACCGGAAAATACAATGCGATTTTTATGGGATTGGTTTCTTTGGTATACCTCTTTTTTTCTTATGATATAGTAGGCTGGTTCAATGATGACCCTGTAGTAGTAGCCAATGGCGGACTTTGTTTACAGATCATCGCGGCGGGCTATATTTTCTATGCCTATGGCATGGTTGTTACCCAGGCTTTCAATGGGTCGGGAGATACGGGTACTCCAACAAAAATTAATTTACTGGCCTTTTGGTTATTTCAACTTCCGCTGGCATATTTAGTGGCCATTACCTTTGAGGCGGGCCCGGTGGGCGTTTTCGCGGCCATTACTTTGGCCGAGGTTCTTTTGGCCATAATCTCCATAGTATGGTTTAAGAAAGGGAATTGGAAAAGAGTGCAAGTATAACCGAATTTCGTAACTTTAATGTTCTCAAAAACGCGCAATATGAACCAAGTAAAGAAGGGGATAAATACTATTTGTACCCATGTAGGCGAAGTAGTCGATGAACAATTCAAAGGGGCTATTTCCCCGCTCTATATGAGTACTTCCTATGCTTTTGAAGATGTAGCTATAAAGCGCTACCCCAGGTACTTTAATACCCCTAACCAAGAGGCATTGTGCTTAAAGATCGCTGCGCTCGAACATGCAGAGGCCGCTTTGATCTTTGGGAGTGGTATGGCGGCCGTAAGCACTGCCATGATGGCCTTTTTAAGGGCCGGGGATCATATCGTGCTACAGCGTACACTCTATGGAGGGACGTATAATTTAGTAACGGAGGAATTCGAAAAGTATGGAATTTCATATTCTTTTACCGATGGGCAGCGCCCTGAAGATTTTGAGGCGAAAGTACAGGAGAATACAAAGGTAATCTATGTAGAAACCCCTTCTAATCCTTTATTGACCATTACCGATTTGAAAGCGGTGGCCGCTATTGCCCAAAAACATCGACTTGTTTCAATGATCGACAACACCTTCGCAAGCCCTGTGAACCAGAACCCGATCGATTTTGGTATCGATGTAGTCATACATAGCGCCACGAAATATATGGGCGGGCATTCCGATATTTGTGCAGGTGCGGTCGCTTCCACCAAGGAAAATATGGAACGTATATTCCATTTGGCTAAAAATTTTGGAGGTAGTTTAAGTGATTATACAGTATGGCTTTTGGAACGGAGTATTAAAACAATGGGGATTCGAGTGCGAGCGCAGAATGCGAATGCGCTTCAAATGGCCGAATACCTATATGCACATGAAGACATTCAAAACGTATACTATCCAGGGCTTAAAAGCCATCCAGACCATGAACTGGCCAAAGCGCAAATGAAAGGCTTCGGTGGAATGTTATCATTTGAGTTACAAGAAAATTTGAATGCCTCCGCGTTTCAAAAAGCGTTGCAGTTGATCAAATCTTCAATGAGCCTAGCTGGGGTCGAAAGTACGGTATTATCACCTTCACAAACATCGCATGCCCTGTTAGATGCCGATGAGCGCGAGCGCCAGGGTATTAAGGATGGTTTGATTCGTTTTTCAGTAGGAATCGAAGAAGTAGAAGATTTAATCGAAGATATAGAACGGGCCTTGGAAAAAGTAAGGGCTACCATAGTTACAACGACTCATTGATCGCTAGCTTTAAAAAATATTGAATGAAATTAGACATATTGGCCTTTGGGGCCCATCCTGATGATGTTGAACTTGGTGCAGGAGCAACCATCGCGAAAGAAATTGCCAAAGGAAAAAAAGTAGGCATTGTAGATCTAACAAGAGGTGAGCTAGGCACAAGAGGTTCCGCCGAAATACGCGATAAAGAAGCAGCAGCAGCTGCCGAAATATTAGGAGTTACCATACGTGAGAACTTAGGTTTTGCAGATGGGTTTTTCATCAACGACCGCCAGCACCAATTGGCCATTATTGACATGATTCGCAAATACCAACCCGAAATCGTTCTTTGTAATGCGATTGATGACCGTCATATTGATCATGGTAAGGGAAGTAATTTGGTAAGCGATGCCTGTTTTTTAAGTGGCCTTGTCAAAATTCAGACAAAAACTGAGGATGGGCGATTGCAAACCGCTTGGCGCCCCAAAATTGTGTATCACTACATTCAATGGAAAAATATCGAACCTGATTTTGTGGTAGATGTTTCTGGGTATATTGAGGAAAAAACAAAAGCAATTTTGGCATATGGATCTCAATTCTATGATCCGAATAGCGATGAGCCGGAAACGCCTATCAGCAGTAAGAATTTTATCGATAGTGTGAACTACCGCGCCCGCGATCTAGGTCGTATGGTTGGGGTTGCCCATGCAGAGGGGTTTAACGTTGAACGCTTTGTAGCGGTAGATAGTTTAGATGGTCTTATTTAACCTAACTAACCAGTTCTTTTGTATTGTTTCTTTGCCTTGGGTACCGTGAAGTGAAAACAACTCCCCCTTTGTAGCATGCTATCTACCCAGATGGTGCCATTATTTTTTTCTACCATCTCTTTACATAAAGAAAGGCCAAGACCTGTCCCTTTTTCATTGTCGGTGCCGTACGTGGTTACATTGGTGTTTTCTTCGAAAATTTTATCCATTGTTTCCTGATCCATTCCTATGCCGGTATCCCGTATGGATATTTCCCAGTAATCTGTTTTTTCAAGTGCTCCTACAGTGACCATTCCGTTTTTAGGGGTAAACTTGATTGCATTGCTTATCAAGTTTCGAATTACGATATCAATTTGATCTCCGTCTGTCCATGCCATTGTATTATCGGGAAGTTGACTTGCCAGCTTAATCGATTTGTTGGTGGCAGTTTCAGACAACAAATTAATATTTTCTTCGACAATACTATCTATTGAAATAATCGATGGTTTGGTTATGAGTCCGTTCATTTGCGCCTGCCCCCAGCTCAATAAGTTATTTAATGTGAAAGAGATATGGTCTATATCATGGCCTAGTTTAGGAATGAAATCCATAAACTCCTTGCTTTCGATTTCGCCATTTTTTAAAAGGTTTAACAAACCTTGAAAAGCTCCTATGGGTCCACGAAGATCATGTGCTACTATCGAAAAAAGTTTATTTTTGGTTTCGTTTATTTTTTTAAGCTCAACTTCGTTTTTTTCGAGATGGCTGGTTTTAACCTTTAACTCCTCATTTAAGGTTTTCAGTACTTTTTCACTTCTATGTACCAAGAAGGTTACAATGATAAAGATAAGGAGAATGGCCAAGGCGACATTCACGTAATTTCTTTGGGTTGCAAGTTTTTTTTCGTTCTCAAGAATCAGTTCCGTCTTTTGGTGCTCATATTCTGCTTTTGTTTTTAATAATGCCAAGCTTTTTTGATTTTCAACATGGGAAATCGTATCCGATAGCTTTTGATACAGTTCGTGATAGGTAAGGGCAGTGGCGTAATCTTTTCTGTTTTTGCTGATTTTATAGAGTGTTTTTGCACACTTCTGCCGTCCTTCGTTAAAATTGATTCTCGTGGATATTTCAAATGCCCTAGTAGCATATTGTTGAGAAATACTGTCTTTTTTAAGCCCTAGGTAGGTTTCCGCAATACCGTTGAGCAAATCAATTTCACCTCGATCATCTTCTAAAGTGTTGTGTAATAATTCACCTTGGTTGTACCAGAAAAGTGCCCAATCATACTTCTTTTGTTTGAGGTATATTTTTCCTTTCACCTCATAGGCATAGGCCAACCAGTCTTTCTGTTGCTCTTTTTCAAATATGGTGATACTGCTGTTTGCATTGAACATGGCATACTCTAGCTTACCAATATCTGCATAAATTGACCCCATATTCGCAAAAGTTTGCGCAGAACTAATGGGGTCTTTCAAATCTTCATTAATTTTCTTTACTTGTTTATAAAAATAGAGCGCTTGTTCGTAATCTTTTTGAGAGGCATACAGATTGGCAATATTTTCGGTAATTATAGACCGCATTATCTTATTTTCATGTTCTTCGGCGAGTTCTAAGGCTTCCAAATACCCATTTAAGGCATTGGCATAATCACCCTTATAAGCGTATTCACCGGCCAGGTTATTCCGAGTACTTATACTTAGTGCATGGTTCTTTAAACTTTCGGCCAGCTCGTAGGCCGCCTTGTAGTGTGCGATTGCTTCTTTGGAAACTCCTTTATCTGAGTAGTAATCGCCTAAATTTTGTAGTGCCTTGCTCTCTCCTAAAGGATAATTAGCTTCTTTGCTATACTTCAAGGCTTCCTTTGCGACCGAGTAAAGGCTATCGGTGTTGTAAAAACGTTTGGCTCTGGCAAAATCATTTAGTAAATCGATATAAGCAGTGTCTTTAACCGAAAAACCGGACGCCTGCCGAATTTTATTGATTTTTTGCAACAAATTCGGTTTGTTATCTTGTTGAGCATTACTACAGATCGTACAAAATAGAAGAAGGAACACTAAAAGAATCTTTGTTCCATTTAGATGAAGTTTGAACGTAAAGGGCTTTTTGACCTGGGACATGGTGCTATCTGTAACTGGATGCTAAAATACCTTGAGACGCCCTGTTTTTCTAAATTATGTTGTGTATGACCATTTTTTGTGTGTTTGAACCGTAAAATGTTGCTGTTTATCGATTATTCCTACAATTGCAACCTTTTTCTTACGCTCAGGTATTTTTTATATCAACGATGGTTTCAAAAGATTAAATCCCTAAAAATAAGGGGTTATTTATTTTGAAAGATCAGTCAAAAAAAATTACCTTTGCAATCGCTTACAAATGGTGGTTGTAGCTCAGCTGGTTAGAGCGCTGGTTTGTGGTACCAGAGGTCGCCGGTTCGAAACCGGTCTTCCACCCAGAAGTACAAACCTTGATTATTTTAATCAGGGTTTTTTTGTGGCTTTCAACGAAATAAAAAAAGCCGTCATATCTTAAGTATGTCGGCTTTTATATTATGAATATTCCTTTACTCGATAATCGAGATTTATGATGTTATGACACCTGCACGACAAGTGTTCGGACTTGCTTGCGTCGAAATCAATCCTAAATTTCCTTTTAATGTCTCGAGGTAGTTTACTCAGTTACCTTGTCTACAATTAATCGAGCTTCTCTATTGGCCACTTCCCAAGCGGTATGAAAAACCAATCGACTTCTGTTCTGTAATAAGTCGTAGTTGATTTTATCGGGAGTATCCCCTGGTCGGTGATAATCGTCATGAGTGCCGTTAAAATAAAATATAATAGGGATGTTGTTTTTAGCAAAATTATAATGATCGCTACGGTAGTAAAAACGGTTGGGGTCGTTTTCATCATTGTACTTATAATCTAGTTCAATATTCATGTACTTTTCGTTTACTTCCTCGGAAAGTTCATGTAATTCGGTACTCAACTTGTCAGAACCTATCAAGTAGATATAGTTTCTGTCACCCTCTCTTTTAGGATCGATTCGCCCTATCATGTCAATGTTTAAATTTGCAACAGTCTGTGCAAGTGGGAATAGTGGTTCTTGATCAGTGTAATATTGCGAACCTAGTAAGCCTTTTTCTTCCCCGGTTACATGTAAGAATACTATCGATCTTTCTGGACCATTACCCGCGTCAGCGGCCTTTTTAAAGGCCTCTGCGATTTCCAATAGCCCCACGGTTCCAGACCCGTCATCATCTGCACCATTATTTATTTGGCCATCCGCGCCTACTCCGATATGGTCTAGGTGAGAGGAGATTACTACGTACTCATCAGGTTTTTTACTTCCCTTTAATACTGCAGCAACATTCTGCGAGTCAACCTTATCATTGGCAGCTTGTAAAGCTATTTTGGCCTTTTTAATAATTACCGAAGGTGTACCATTGGTGGCAATGTCTTCCAAAATGCCCCGTGCCATCCCGTCTGTAAGAAAAACTTGAAAGAAACTATCTTCTTCTTCTTCCTTTTCGATCGACATTTGTCCGCTATTGTTTAGCTTCATATATTCAAAATATCGCTTAAAGCGGGGGTAGTTTTGTGCATCGAGGTAGAGCATTCCCTTTGCACCTTTATTTTTGGCAAGTTCACCTCTTTTCTCAATAGCTTCCGACATATTGCTCCAAGCAGATGCTTCACCTGTTCCAGAAAAGGCATAGGTTCCATCTTCTTTTGTAGGTTCTCCTGCTTTTGCCAAAATCAATTTACCGCTTACATCCAAACCTTTGTAATCACTATAGTCCCCTTCCTCTATTCCGTATCCCACATACACAATCTCATTGTACGATCCTTGGTTCGAGGAAAAGGTTAGGAAATCCTCGCCTAAAACATATTCTTTATCATCTATAGACATCGACCCCGTTGGCAACTTCATGACTTCTAATGGTACTTTTTGAAAATAATCATCCCCACCTTTCGCGGCAGGAATTCCAAGTTTCTGATAGTATTCCTTCAGATAAGCCACTGCCTTTTTTTGTCCGGGCTGTCCCGTTTCTCTTCCTTCGAATTCATCGGAAGCATAGATATAAAGGTGTTTCTTTAAGTCGGCTTCGGTAATCGATTCAACATAGGTTTCCGGTCCTACCTTCTCAATCGCCTCAGTGACCGTTTTTTGGGAAGAATTACATCCTAATACCAAGCCAATAATGAGCAATGCAATTTTTTTCATTGTTTATGTGTTATTGCGTTCAAAATTGCCCAAAAATAGTGAAAATAGAACAAAAGAATAATAAGGTGATGAAATTGACTGGTCGCTGTCTACCGAGCTTGCTAAACAAGTAAATAGTTCGAATGTGTTTCCATGCGACGTTTGTAAGCCGAAGGCGTCATGTTTTTCACCTTTTTAAATTTACGGTTGAAATTTGAAATGGAACTAAAGCCCGATTTTTCAGAGATTTCTACAATGGGTAATTTGGCACTTGAGGTCAGTAATTGACAGGCGTTGGATATTCTTAGTTCGATCAGGAATTCAAAAAAAGTCTTATTGGTGTGCTGTTTAAAAAATCTACAGAACGCAGGTGGGGTCATATGCACTAGGTCGGAAATCAACTTCAAGCTAATTTCTTTTTCAAAATTGGTAACGGCGTAATCAAAAACCCTCTGTAGTCGTTGCCCTTCTGAAAAAGACAATGCCTTGACAGAAACGAAGTCGGCCAATGTACTTTTTTTTGCATTGTTTATTTTCTGAAGCAATTTTAAAAAGAGCAATAGGCGATCAAATTTAGACGCTTTAGACAAGCGGTGTATTAAAGATTGAACGGTTTCTAAGTCAGATTTTAACTGCAGTCCGTTTGCTGTAGTTGTAATTAAGCCGCTTATTTCGTTCATTTCGGGAATATTGAAAAAACCGGTTCCAAAGCTATCTTTAGTAAAGAAAATAGAAATCATATGAGAGTAGCCCGCACCTTTGGCACTTTTAAAAAGGTGGGGCATATTGCCACCGATCATGAAAACATCCCCCGAGGCATAATTATGTAGGCTATTTGAAAGAACCAGCGTTCCTTGCCCCGATACAATGTAGCTAAGCTGTATTTCTTCATGCTGATGTAGCAGTTTGTAAAAAGACAGCCCTTTGTCTATTTGAACAATGATGCTGTAATCTATCGTTTTCGGTATTTTAAAGGGGAGCACTTTCATAAGCTCAAAAATAGCCTAATTTTAACATCAATATAAGTGAAATTGATTTTTGTAGTTAAAATAGTCTCATTTTTGGTTAAGATGTGCGTAGCATTTTGGAGGTAAAGACGATTATTTTTGTTGTAAATTTGAAAAGATACCCTATATGAAAGTACATTGGAGAGGCATAATGCCCGCGGTTACCACCAAATTCAATGATGATGACAGCTTAGACCTAGCGATGTTCGCCACGAATATAAAGGCTCAGTTAAATGCCGGTGTTCATGGTATTATTTTGGGAGGTTCTCTGGGAGAGGCAAGTACGCTTGAAAAGCACGAAAAACTAGTACTTATCAAAGAGGCTGTAAGCCTGGCCAGTGGAACGGTACCGGTTACCATGACCGTTGCCGAACAAGCGACCAAGTCTGCAATAGAGGCCGCCCAATCGGCAGAAAAAGCCGGAGCGAATGCGCTGATGGTGTTACCTCCCATGCGTTATAAATCAACGGATTACGAGACGGTCGTATATTTTAAGGAAATTGCAAGAAACAGCAATTTGCCTATTATGATTTACAACAATCCTGTGGATTACAAAATCGAGGTTACGGTTCGCATGTTCGAAGAATTAACGACCTTGGAATCGATTCAGGCAGTAAAGGAATCTACCAGGGATGTTACCAATATTGGCCGCCTTAGAAACCGCTTTGGCGATAAATTAGCGATTTTGTGCGGTGTTGACACCTTAGCTTTGGAAAGCTTGCTTATTGGAGCCGATGGCTGGGTAGCGGGGCTGGTATGTGCTTTTCCCGGAGAGACAGTGGCCATTTATGAATTGGCAAAAGCTGGAAGAATTGAGGAAGCCCTTGAAATATATCATTGGTTTTTACCACTTTTGGAACTAGATATAAGTCCGCAACTAGTGCAGAACATTAAGCTGGCCGAAGTGGCTACGGGCATTGGTACTGAACAAGTAAGAGCACCTAGACTTCCACTGCAAGGGGACGAACGCGAACGAGTACAACAAATTATAGCGCATGGTTTGCGCACGCGACCAAGGCTACCCGATTATAAGAACCCACACCTAGTTTAATAAAGAAACCAAGTAAACGCGAAGATCAATGATAACCGGAAAAAATCATATTGGATTCGATTTGTCCTCAGAAGGTACTGTAACCTATAAAACTTTTAATCCTTTAATAAACCTAGAAAACGAACAGGTCTATACCGAAGCATCCGATGCCGAAGTTGATAGGGCAGTGGCCTTGGCTTCGACCGCATTTAAGGAGTTTAGGACCGTGGATACCTCAAAGAAGGCTGAATTCTTAGATACTATTGCCGACGAGATACTGGCCTTAGACGATGCGCTGGTGCAAGTTTATTGTTCAGAAACGGGGCTTCCCGAGGGAAGGGCAAAGGGCGAGCGTGGCAGAACGGTAGGGCAACTTCGCGTCTTTGCCGATTTGGTAAGGGAAGGTTCTTGGGTAGATGCGACTATAGATACAGAACAACCGGAACGTACGCCTTTCCCTAAAGTAGATCTTCGAAAAATGATGGTACCCATAGGGCCCATAGTGATCTTCGGGGCTAGCAATTTCCCTTTGGCCTATTCTACGGCCGGGGGTGATACCGCTGCCGCATTCGCTGCCGGGTGTCCGGTAATCGTAAAGAGCCATCCAATGCATGCGGGAACGGGAGAACTTGTGGCCTCGGCAATTATAAAAGCCGCCTTAAAAACCGGAATGCCCAACGGTGTCTTTTCGAACTTAAATAGCAGTGGTATCAACGTGGGGGTACAGTTGATAAAACACCCAGGAGTAAAAGGGGTAGGCTTTACAGGAAGTATTCGTGCCGGGCGTGCTTTGTTTGATTTGGCATCTCAAAGAGAGGAGCCTATTCCCGTTTTTGCCGAAATGGGAAGTGTGAATCCTGTAGTGGCGATGCCATCGGCCCTGCTAGAAAAAGGGAATGAATGGGCAAAACAGTATGCAGGTTCCATTACCCTAGGCGCGGGGCAGTTTTGTACCAATCCCGGTTTGATTTTTGGAATTAAGAGCACAACGCTCGATAGTTTTATAGAAACCCTGGGCGAAGAGATTGAACAAGTAGCTCCAATCTGTATGCTACACCCGAATATTCATGACAATTTCGAGAAAGGAAAGGCAACGCTTTCTTCGCAGGGCGGTGTCAGCGTGGCAGCGTCTTATGAGGGAGCAGTATCTCCGAATTACGGAACGCAAAAAGTACTAACGGTCAATGGGGCAAATTTCTTAAAAAACCCCACCTTGCACAAAGAAGTATTCGGGCCATTTTCTGTTATTGTGCAATGTGCCGATATGAAAGAACTCATTACCATTATTAGTGGCTTGGAAGGGCAACTTACAGGAACTATTTTGGGGAACGACCAAGAATTGGAATCGAACCCCATCCTGATCGAAACGCTACAGGGCAGGGTAGGACGTATTATTTTCAATGGAGTGCCTACTGGTGTAGAAGTATGCCCATCGATGCAACATGGAGGGCCGTACCCCGCTTCTACCGATAGCCGTTTTGGCGCAGTCGGTATTCACTCGATTAAACGTTGGGTAAGACCATTCGCTTATCAAAACTGGCCCGACCGCACATTGCCAAACGCGTTAAAAAATTCCAATCCGTTGAAAATAAGCAGGTTGGTTAATAATAAATCAACAAAAGATGCAATCTCCTAACAAGATTCATAGCAAGTGTATAACACTCCTAATTGGGGCCTTACTTTTCACGTTTTTTAGTTGTACTTCAACTCCTGAGAAACCAGAAGCGGTCTTGAACGAGATAATAGAAACCTATGAAGGTCACGAAGGCTACGATCATACCGAATTTCCTTTGGGACTTTTCACAAAGGAATATTACAAAGAAGAGGCCGACTTTGCAAAACTGCAGCTTGATGCCTTGGCAACAATTCAACCGGAATCTTTAAAAGAAACCGATCAGATTTCCTTTGAGCTGCTTCAATTTGTATTGCAAGACCAAATCGATTTCTATACGTTCGAACGATACCTAAACCCACTGTTGTCGGATTCGGGCTTCCATAGCAACTTAACCTATAATGTTCGACCCTTGACCAACTATGAGCAGGTGAAGAAATACCTTGCCAAGTTAAAGGCCATTCCTGTTTTTGTGGATCAACATTTGGTAAACCTGAGGGAAGGTTTAAAAAAGGGAGTTTCGCAACCAAAGGTGATGTTCAATGGGTACGAAAGTACCTATGAAGACCACATTGTGGAAAATTATGAGGATAGCTATTATTATTCGCCCTTTTCCAAATTACCAAGCGGACTTTCAATAGGTGTACAGGACTCAGTACTGAAAGCGGCCAAGGAGGTAATCGAAACTAAGGTAACTCCCCAATTTCGGCGAATTAAAGCGTTCTTTGAGGAGGAATACTTACCTAGTACTCGAACCGCAGTCGGTGTTTCGGAGACACCCAATGGCCCTGCCTATTATCAAAATAGAATTAATTTCTATACAACTAGTTCAGGTTATACTGCAGAAGATATTCACCAGATAGGCTTGAAAGAAGTAGCTCGGATCAAAGCGAAAATGGAAACGATTATCAAAGAATTAGATTTTAAAGGAAGCTTTGCCGAGTTTCTGACATTTCTTAGAACAGACGAACAATTCTATGCCAAAACTCCTGAGCAACTGCTAATGATCGCAAGAGATATGGCGAAACGTGCGGATGAACAATTGCCTCGATTTTTCAAATCCTTGCCTCGCAAACCCTATGGTGTTGCTCCGGTACCAGATGCATTAGCCCCGAAGTATACGGGCGGTAGATATGTAGGTACCGAAAAAAACAGCACGGATCCGGGGTATTATTGGGTCAATACCTACGACCTACCAAGTAGAACTTTGTATACACTACCGTCGTTAACCGTTCATGAAGCGGTACCTGGGCATCATTTGCAAGGAGCACTTAACTCCGAATTGGGTGACAGTATTCCTCAATTTAGAAAAGACCTTTATTTATCTGCTTACGGAGAAGGATGGGGATTGTATACCGAATTCTTGGCAGAAGAAATGGGGATGTATACAACACCCTACGAACATTTTGGGAAATTAACCTATGAGATGTGGCGGGCTTGTCGTTTGGTAGTAGATACTGGCATACATGCCAAAGGATGGTCTCGCGAACAGGTGGTCGATTTTATGGCCTCCAATACTGCCTTGTCCTTGCATGAGGTGAATACCGAAACAGATCGCTATATCTCATGGCCCGGGCAGGCCCTTTCTTATAAAATTGGGGAGTTGAAAATTCGCGAGCTACGAATTAAAGCAGAGGAAGCCTTGGGAGCAGATTTTAATATTCGTGATTTTCATGAAGTTATTTTGGAACAAGGCACTGTTACCTTGGCTATTTTAGAAAGCCGAATCGACAATTTTATCCAAAGAAATAGCAATGGCTCGTAATACATTTGATTGTATAGATGCACATACTTGCGGCAATCCGGTTCGTGTAGTCAAAAACGGAGGTCCTCAATTAGTAGGGGATACTATGAGTGCTAAAAGACAGCATTTTTTAAAAGAGTTCGATTGGATTCGGAAAGGGCTAATGTATGAGCCTCGCGGACATGATATGATGAGTGGTAGTATTTTTTATCCACCTTCAAACCCGGAAAATGATTTTGGAATATTGTTTATAGAGACCAGTGGCTGCCTGCCCATGTGCGGCCATGGCGCTATTGGTGCGATCACCATTGGTATCGAAGAGAACTTGTTACAGCCCAAAATACCAGGTAAAATACGAATGGAGACCCCAGCTGGTTTGGTATTGATAGAGTACCATCAAAACGGAAAGAAGGTAGATTGGGTAAAATTAACGAATGTGAAATCCTATCTGGTGGAAACAGAACTAGGTATTAAATGTACGGGGCTAGGAGAATTGAAATTCGATGTTTCTTATGGAGGTAATTTTTATGCGATTATCGACCCACAAGAAAATTTTTCAGGGATACAGGATTTCTCTGCAAGTAAGCTCATTCAGTTTAGTCAGGAAATACGAACAAAAATAAATCAAAAATACCAGGAAGCTTTTGTACACCCCGAAGATAGCACCATTCGAAATGTAAGTCATATTTTATGGGCCGGGGAACCTATTGCTGGTGGCGCAACCGCCCGAAACGCAGTTTTTTATGGAGATAAGGCTATTGATCGTTCTCCTTGCGGTACGGGAACCTCTGCTAGAATGGCGCAATGGCATGCCAAAGGCAAATTAGCGGTGGGTGAAGCCTTTGTTCATGAGAGCTTTATTGGATCCCAATTTGTGGGCAGGGTAGAAGCGGTAAGTACTGTTGCAGGAACCCCGGCCATTGTTCCCAGTATTCAAGGATGGGCCAAAGTATACGGCTACAATACGATCCTAATCGACGATGACGATCCGTATGCCCATGGTTTTCAGGTGATTTGATAAATGTAAGGTATAGTAAGAGTTGGTAATTGTTTAATTAAAGGAAAGACCATTTTGAGCAATGTTATAATCATTGGTGGCGGAATTGTAGGTTTAAGCAGTGCCTACTTTTTACAGAAAGAAGGCCATGAAGTAACTGTAATCGATAAGTCGGATATCACTTCGGGCGCGTCTTTTGTTAATGCCGGATACATTACCCCGAGTCATATTATTCCATTAGCGTCCCCTGGAATGATTGCTACTGGTATAAAAATGATGTTTAATTCTGCGAGTCCGTTTTATATGAAACCTCGTTGGGATACAGAATTTTTCAAATGGTCATGGTACTTTCATAAGTCGTCTACCAAGGCCAAGGTCGAAAAAGCTATCCCCGTTATAAAGGAGATCAATATTTTAAGCCGGGAACTATTTGAAGACATAAAGGCTTCTGGAGATTTAGGGGATTTTCAATTGGAACGCAAAGGGCTTCTTATGCTTTACAAAACCGATGCCGCATATGCGCATGAGATCGAAGTGGCACGAAAGGCCAGTTTCTTGGGGTTGGAAGTATCGGAGCTAGACCGATCAGAATTGACCAAGATAGAACCCAATATAAAGATTAATGCCAAAGGCGCCATTCACTATGAATGTGACGGGCATACGACCCCCACCGAGATTATGCCGAAACTAGTAAAATACCTCAAAGAGGTGGGGGTACGTATCAAAACCAAGGAAGAAGTGTTGGATATCTCGTATAAAGGAGGGAGAATAGATCGTATACAGACTTCAAAGGAAACTTATGAGGCAGAAGAGGTAGTACTGGCGGCCGGCTCTTGGAGTGGGGCATTGGCCAAAAAATTGAATTTAAAACTGCCCTTACAAGCTGGTAAAGGGTATCGGATCAATGTTGAAAGACCTACGGGTATACGTATGCCGGCGATTTTGATGGAGGCTAAAATGGCGGTAACACCAATGCAAGGTTTTACTCGCTTTGCAGGCACTATGGAGTTTTCGGGAATCAATACTATTATACGCAAAGAACGTGTTTTGGCAATCGCAAAGGGCGCAAAGACATTTTATCCCGAATTGCAAATAAAGCAAGTCGAAATTGATGCGGCCCAAGCGGGCATGCGGCCGGTATCTCCCGACGGGCTACCGTATATTGGAAGGTCCGAACACTATAAAAATTTGACCTTGGCCACCGGGCATGCAATGATGGGTTGGAGTCTTGGTCCCGCTACCGGGAAATTGGTTTCTGAGATTATCGGGTCTCAAAAAATTTCAATGGATATTACCCCCTTTACTCCGCATCGTTCCTTTTAGATTTTTTGTTTTTTATAACAGAAAAATAGACTTTTTAAACGGTTTTGAATACAGGAAAAAAGAGCTGCTTTTCGTATCTATATGAGGTATAATAGCTTGCCATTGATGCTAAAATTCTTGCTCGTACCCAATCGCTTTTACCATTGCTTTTCACTACATATATACCCCTTTAAGTATCGGTTTTGGATGGGTAACGGTAGTTTTTGAAAACCGCTATATTCGTGTTAAAAATAAAGAATACCATGTACTCGCGATGTGCTGGACAAAGATTATTGTCCTTACCTTCGATATTGGGGTAGTGACCTGTATCGTGATAGAGTTTGAGTTCGGCACCAACTTGGCCGTTTTTTCCCGTTATGTAGGAGGTATATTTGGGAGTGCTATGGTCGCGGAAAGAATTTTTGTCTTTGCATTAGAAAGTGGTTTTTAAGGGTGCTTTTATTCGGGTGGAACCGTGTAAAACCATGGTCAGACCCATTTTGTATATAGAACCTTTAAAGGCAAGGTAATCTTAGATGAGACTAGTTATTAATTAAGGGGTTCTTGCGCTTCGGTTTTCCGGCGATCGTATTATTAACAGGAGGAGTCTGCCACTATTTTCCATTCACCATTGATCCTTTTAAAAATAATCATAAAGGTACCATTGGCATCACCTACTTCACGGGTTAGAAAATACTGCCCCATAACCCAATACGAATCCGCATTGATTTTTCCGATATTGTCTATCTGAAAATTTAGTTCCCCCGTATCTTTTATCGTCGGGTATCCCTTCTTGTAGTTATCCAGGGTAGTTTGCCAGCCTCGGCTTACTTTTCCTCTACTGTAATAGGTAAGCGAGTCAGACTGCCAATAACCGCTCATAAAGCCCTCTAAATCATGATTTGACCAGGCTTCTTGCTGTTGTTGCATAAGGTCGCGTATGGCTTGTAGATCCTTTTCTTCCGTAGATTGGCCGCTGAGTGAAAAAGAGAGTAACAGGGCGAAAGCGAAAATAAGTTTTTTCATGTGGATGGTCTTTTTCGTAAGATATAAAAAAAAGAAACCCCAATAATCAATAGTAGTTGATATCGAGGTCGAATATAAATTGAACTAATTTTCTAGTCGTTTGAAAGAATGCTCAAAATATACCAAAATAGTAACATCAAGGATGCAAACAAGCCTAGGGAAGCTACTACATATTGATCTTCTCGGTATTTGTGTATGATATTGGACGTTTGATAAAGAATAGAACCAGAAGCTAGCACCACCATACCTGCGCTGAACCAAAGGCCCAGATTAAATCCAAAAAGGATACCCGCGGCAATTAATCCAAGGGCGATGGCGAAACCAACGGCAAGAATTGATTTTAAGAATGAAAAGTCTTTCTTGGTCATAAATACGACTGCCGTAAGTCCGGTAAACAAAGACAGCGTTAGGATTGCGGCTTGATTGAGAAGGTCGAAGCCACCATCGCCTGCCATTTGCATAGCAATAAAAATTAAGGGAATAAAAATAAATGCTTCTGCAATTACATATAATAAGAGGCCTACATAATGCATTTGCGTATTGGTACTATTGCCTGCGAGTTTCTCGGCATAGTTGGTTACCAACATGAACCCGCCCAACATTACCAACCAGAGATAGCCTTGGGTCAAAGACAATGCAAAATTGACAAGCGGTTCTATTTGAAAGAACAAGGTCTCAACGAGAATAAAAAGTAAAACTGCACCGGCCAGATGGGCGTAGGTTTTTTTGTAAAAAGTAGCACGTGCCTCCTCTGTGAGTTGGCTTACCTTTACGGTACTTGGGATTTGATGATTTTCCATAAATTGGGTTTGAATCGATTTTTAACTAAAAACGCTTGTTTTGCGCACTTGTTATTATTTTTATTGTATATCCGTTTAATGTCCACTTGCTGTAATGCTTGCTATTACTAACCTATCAAATATTCTTTGACCAAAATACCTTCTATTAAGCTTGTAGACGAACTCATTGAGGTATAGTTGCAGGTATTTCGCTTTTATCTTAT
>CALLVX010000083.1 GCA_938010765.1 uncultured Flavobacteriaceae bacterium
TTAAAAATATACGATATTGATGAAGTTTCCCTTAATTCAAACAATACAAATAAAGATGAAGCGTTATCTGCTTTAGAGGTTCTTGGATTTGTTCGCAAACAAGCCGAAAGGGTTGTAGACAAAGTACTTGCCCAAGATGCCACGCTAAGCGTTGAAGATATCATAAAACAAACGCTTAAAAATTTGTAAATAGTTTGAAAACAGGGGCAAAAACAATACTTAAATCTTCATTTAAGGGTATCTTTTCATTCGCACTATGTATAATAGCAGCGACTACTATCAATGCACAAGATACTATTCCCACCAACGAACAGGAAATAGATACTGTTATTCAGGAAGTAGATTCGGTCAAAACCGGATTTGATCTGGGGAAGATACTGCTTGAAAACCCCGAGAGTATCGTCACAAAATATATTTATGATCCCAATCTTAATGCCTATATCTATTCCGAAAAAGTAGGGGATTTCAATATTGGCTACCCTATTATGCTTTCGCCGGAACAATTTCTTGAATTGGTGAGGCGAGAGGGAATGAAAGACTATTTTAAGGAAAAGGCAGATGCATTCTCCGGAAAGAAAGAGGGGAGTGAGGAAGCCCGTAAAAACCTGTTACCCAATTTTTATGTGAACAACAACTTCTTCCAATCGGTTTTTGGAGGAAACACTATTGAGGTAATTCCGCAAGGATCAGTTGCAATGGATCTTGGTATTATCTGGCAGAAGAATGACAACCCGGCACTATCGCCCCGAAATCGAACGAACCTCTCTTTCGATTTCGATCAGCGAATAAGTCTTAGCATGTTGGGTAAAATAGGGGAGCGCTTGCAAGTGACGGCCAACTATGATACCGAAGCTACCTTTGATTTTCAGAATATTGTAAAACTCGATTATACGCCTACCGAAGACGATATTATTCGAAAAATAGAAGTAGGTAATGTGAATATGCCCTTGAACAGTTCATTGATTCAAGGGGCGCAAAGTCTATTCGGGGTTAAAACGCAATTACAGTTCGGTAAAACAAGCGTAACCGCGGTTTTTTCAGAACAACGATCACAGAACAACACGGTAGTAGCGCAGGGTGGAGGAACATTGAACGATTTTTCAATATCGGCGCTTGATTATGACGAGGATAAACACTTTTTCCTTTCGCAATATTTTAGAGATAACTATGATGAGGCCCTAGAGAATTATCCGTACATCAAGAGCCAAATTCAAATAACACGATTGGAGGTATGGGTGACCAACCGCAGTCAGCAAACTTTGAATGTGCGTAATGTTGTAGCACTCCAAGATTTAGGAGAGGCCGTATCGGATCAAACTAGGGTAGGGCGACAAGGTGGTGCCGGACTTTCCTTTTTTAATACCGACCCGACTATTGGAAATATTCCGAGGAACAATGCCAATGCCTTAGATCCCAACCTTATTACAACAGGTTCAGGAGCCATGAATTCGAATATTCGGGATATCGCTACCGCCGATAATGGTTTTAATGCAGGCTTTTTTAATGCAGGGTATCCCATAAGTCAAGGAACGGATTATGCGATACTTGAGAACGCCCGAAAATTAGAACAGGGAAGAGACTTTGATTTTAATACACAATTAGGGTACATATCATTGAATCAACGTTTAAGTAACGATGAGGTGCTAGGGGTGGCTTTCCAATATACCTTTAATGGCAACGTATACCAAGTAGGGGAGTTTGCTAATGGGGGCCTCGATGCCACAACGGTTTCTTCTGGTGCTGCACCTATAATTAACAACAATACCTTGGTATTGAAATTGCTTAAAAGTAACATTACCAATATCTCGGACCCTATTTGGGATCTGATGATGAAAAATATATATGCAACCGGTGCTTTTCAACTGAGTCAAGAAGACTTTAAGCTCAACATACTTTTCTCAGATCCTACGCCCAGAAACTACATTAGCCCTATTGAAGATGGTGCAGCGAATGGTTGGCCCGATGGTTTGGAGGAACGAATTTTATTGGATGTTTTTAACCTTGACCGTCTCAATGCCTATAATGACATACAGCCCGGAGGGGATGGTTTCTTTGATTTTTATCCAGGAATAACGGTAGATACCCGCGGAGGCCGCATCATTTTCACCAAGGTAGAACCTTTTGGTGAGTTTCTATTTCAGACCTTGGCGAATGGCAATGGGGATGATTATGAAAATTCGGCAGCTTATAACCAGAATCAAGATCGCTATGTTTTCCGTGATATGTACGCCCTAACGAAGGCAGCAGCCTTACAAAATCCGGAAAAGAATAAATTCCTTCTAAAGGGGCGCTACAAGTCCGAAGGCAGCAATGGTATTCCAATCGGGGCTTTCAATGTACCCCGAGGGTCTGTACGTGTTACCGCAGGTGGGCGACAATTGCAAGAAGGGATTGATTATACCGTAAATTATCAAGCGGGTACCGTCCAGATATTGGACCCAAGTTTGGAAGCTTCGAACACCCCCATCAATATCTCAGTTGAGAACAATGCCGTTTTCGGGCAGCAAACAAGAAGGTTCACCGGAGTTAATGTGGAACACCAGTTCAATAAGAATTTTGTAATGGGCGCCACACTTTTGAATCTGAACGAAAGGCCCTTGACACAAAAGTCGAACTTTGGTATCGAACCGGTGAACAATACTATTTTTGGTATCAACGGAAACTTTTCTACCGAAGTCCCTTTCTTAACCAGACTGGTAAATAAATTACCGAATATAGATACCGATATTCCTTCGAACCTATCCCTTCGTGGTGAAGTAGCTTGGCTTCGGCCTAGCTCCCCGAAGAATGCCGATTTTGAAGGGGAAACCACGACCTATGTTGATGATTTTGAAGGCGCCCAGGCTTTGATAGACATTCGTTCTTCATTAGGATGGGTATTGGCCAGTGCACCCGATGCGGTACTTACCAACGGGGAAACAGGATTAGAGGTCGGTCAAGAACGGGCAAAATTGGCATGGTATACTATTGATCCAGTATTCTATACGAACCAGCGCCCTTCAGGTATCGGAGACAGCGATATATCTGACAATACCGCCAGAAGAGTATTCATCGATGAGGTATTCCCACAGGTAGAGGTATCGCAAGGGCAGTCTCGACAACAAACTACTTTAGACCTCGCTTTCTATCCGAATCAAAAAGGACCGTATAATTCAGATAATAATTTTGGTGCGAATCCTGAGGAGAATTGGGGAGGTATTATGCGTTCGTTGAGCAGTACGAATTTTGAACAGGCGAATGTAGAATTCATTCAATTTTGGGTGATGGACCCGTATGCCGATAATATTGGTACGAGCCCTGGGAAATTGGTAATAGACATCGGAAATATTTCTGAAGATATACTTCCCGATGGAAGAAAACAATATGAAAACGGACTGCCGGTAACACCTGCCGATGCGGCTGCAAGGGAAACTGATTGGGGGCTTGTACCGCAAACCCAGGCCCTCGTATATGCCTTTGACGTGGATGATGCCAGCCGTCAGGCACAAGATGTGGGCTTAGATGGTTTGCCAGATTCCGAAGAGGCAGCGATTTATGGGAACAGTAATCCAGATGACCCTGCAAATGACAACTACGAATATTTTCTGCAACGCGAGGGGAGTATACGTGAGCGCTATTTGAACTTTAATAATACCGAAGGCAACTCTCCCATAGAAGTTACGAATGATAATAGGGGGAACACCACCTTGCCCGATGTCGAGGATATTGATCGAGATTTAACAATGAATACCGTTGATAGCTACTACAGCTATGAAATAGAGATCAAGCCCGGCACCGATATTGGAGACCAATATGTTACCGACGTTCGAGATACCGTGTATGCCGCTCCAAGGATTCCCGATGGCAGTGAAAGAAGAAGTAGATGGATCCAATATAAAATTCCGTTAAGCGATATCAACCGCACCGCTACAGGAGGTATCAGTGATTTTCGTTCGATCAGTACCATGCGAATGTATTTAACCGGTTTTTCTGATGATGTGGTCTTGCGATTTGCAACCTTAGATTTGGTAAGGGGCGATTGGCGAACCTATACAAGATCCTTACGAACTGCCAGTTTAGGAGGTGAAATTACGGGAACGGAAGGGAGTAGTAGTTTAGATGTAAATGCAGTAAATGTTCAAGAAAACGAACAAAGAAGTCCTGTTCCTTATGTATTGCCCCCGAACGTGCGAAGAGAACAATTGAACAATAACAATACGATTGTACAGCAAAATGAACAGTCATTATCGTTGAAGGTAGAGAATTTGAACGCGGGCGACTCCCGAGGTGTATTCAAGAATTTGAATATTGATCTTCGGCAATATAAAAACCTGAAGATGTTTATCCATGCCGAGGAAGTAGGGCCACCATTGAACCCTTCAGAAGCGCCTTTGGCGGGCTACTTGCGTATAGGAACCGATTTCTCGGAAAACTTCTATCAGATAGAATTGCCTTTGTCGTTTACAGCGCCTACAGGACGCGTTGCAAATATTGAAGAATTGGTATGGCCAGAGGAAAACAGAATGGATATTCCGTTGGATGATTTGAAAAAAATCAAATCGTTGCGTATCAACATCCGATCAGACGGAATTCCCTTAAGCGAGTTGCGTTACTATGAAATAGACAATGGCGAAGTGGTTCCCGTCGGGGAATTTGACCCTCATACTCCCGGAAGATTGCGAATCGGAATCAAGGGAAACCCTTCTTTGGGGAATATTCGTACCATGATGGTGGGTGTTAAGAACGTAAGTGCCCAAGTACAGGCCGGGGAAGTCTGGTTTAATGAGTTGCGTTTGGCAGGTCTCGATAACCGGGGCGGCTGGGCATCTGTTGTCGCGATGGATGCGAATATTGCCGATTTTGCTAATTTTACGGCTACCGGAAGTACGAGCACTTCTGGTTTTGGTGCAATTGATCAAATGCCGAACGAACGGGCTAGGGAAGATGCTACCTCCTATGATTTGGTGACCAATCTGAATCTAGGTCAGTTATTACCCCCAAAATGGGGTGTGCAGTTGCCGTTCAATTACGGTATTTCAGAACAAGTCATTACTCCGGAATTCGATCCCGAGTTCGATGACCTTCGACTAGACGATTTAATCGATACGGCCGTAAGCGAAGAAGATGCAGATAATATTAGGAAACGGGCCGAAGACTATACCAAACGTACCAGTTTTAATTTGATCGGGGTTCGGAAAAACCGCAGTGAAGAGGCCGAAGCAAATTTTTATGACGTTGAAAACTTCACCTTTAACTACTCTTATAACGAAACGGAACACCGCGATTTTGAAATCGAAAAGCTAAACGATCAAAATGTTACGGCAGGCTTTGTTTACAATCATAGTTTTAAGCCTCTTGAGGTGGCGCCTTTTGCAAAAAACGATTCGATCTTTACAGGAAAGTATTGGCAGTGGCTAAAGGAATTGAACTTGAGTTTATTGCCCACAACGATTTCTGTCAACTCAGATATCAATAGGCAGTTCAACAGACAAACCTTTCGAAATGTAATTCCCGCAGGTGAAGACCCGGCAAACTTTTTATCCTTGCCAGAGCTACAGCAGCGCAATTACCTTTTCAATTGGCAATACAATGTGAATTATAGTCTTACGAAATCGCTGCGTGTGAATTTAACAGGTTCGAACAATAGGATCGTTCGTAATTATCTAGATGACCCGAATAACCCGGAATCTGAAATTGACAAGGCGTTGAGTCTTTGGGATGGTTTCTGGGACCTTGGAGAGCCTAATCGGCATTCGCAGCAGATGCAGTTGAATTATGAGATTCCGTTTGCCAAAATCCCGGCACTCGACTTTATCAATGCACAATATTCCTATACCAGTAATTTTGATTGGCAGCGTGGCGGAGATGCTTTGAACCTTGCGGTTGCAGAGCAGCAGAATCCTGATTTGGCCCGAAATGAATTGGATATTGTATCT
The DNA here is from genome assembly GCA_938010765.1 of uncultured Flavobacteriaceae bacterium. GTDB lineage: Bacteria > Bacteroidota > Bacteroidia > Flavobacteriales > Flavobacteriaceae > Pelagihabitans. The sequence goes on from CALLVX010000083.1 coordinate 5,916, forward strand.
ATCAACAACGTGCAGAATTCGAATACGCACAACCTTACCGCGTCGATGACCTTGCAAAAGTTTTATGACCTCATTGGTCTTAAAAAGAATGATGGCCGCTCGGTAGCCAATAGGGCTCCTGTTCGCAGGGATAAAGCCGGCAACCCTGCCGAAGGTAGCGACAAAACACCAAAGAAAACAAGCGGATTATGGAATACCGCGATCGATTTGGTCACCATGGTAAAAAGACTGAATGTAAACTACAATGAAACCAATGGTACCGTATTGCCGGGATATACGCAGAGCGTAGGTTTTATCGGTTCGGCCAGGCCTACCGTAGGTTTTGTCTTTGGAAGTCAGTCCGATGTACGCTTTGAAGCCGCACGAAAGGGTTGGTTGACCGGTTTCGATGGGTTTAACGAACAGTTCATTAGAAGAACCAATAAACAATTGAATATTACCGCAACCGCACAACCTATTAAAGATCTTACGATCGATTTGGTCGCGGACCGGCAATTCTCGGACAGTTATCAGGAGAACTATCAGCTCGATTTTACCGATACCAAGGTATATCAAAGTTTAACGCCGAATAATTTTGGAAGTTTTAGCATTTCGACCATGATGATCGGTACGGCTTTTGGGAAGAGCGATGAGTTTGATTCAAGTACCTTCGAAGAGTTTAAGCAAAACAGACTTACGATAGCAAATCGGTTGGTGAGCGATCGTGGGCAAACCCCCGGAACATTAGATGCCGATGGCTTCCCGCAGCAATATGGGAAAACAAGTCAAGATGTACTTTTACCCGCTTTTTTCGCCGCATATACCGGGCAGAAGGTAGATCGTGTGAATTTGGATGTTTTTAGACAGATTCCGATTCCGAATTGGAACATCAAATACACCGGTTTGATGAAAAACAAATGGTTTAAAAAGAAATTCAAGCGTTTCTCGGTACAGCATGGGTATCGGGCAGCGTATAGCATTAACTCCTTTCAAACGAATCTGGAACGCAGCCAATTGATCAAAGACGGCTTGTCTCCCATCGATCCTGAAAATCTAGATTTGCTTCCTGAGCTGATCTTGAATAACGTGGTATTGACAGATGCATTCAATCCCTTGGTCCGTCTCGATTTTGAAATGCAAAATTCAGTGAGTGTTTTGGCCGAAGTTCGTACAGACCGTGCCTTGTCATTAAGTTTGGATAACAGTCTTATGACCGAAATTAATGGGAAGGAATATACGTTGGGCTTGGGATATCGAATTAAAGACGTACAGTTCGTAACTAATATTGGCGGCGAAAAAACGCGCCTAAAGGGAGATTTGAACCTGAAGGCCGATATGAGTATTCGGGATAATATTACGATTATCAGAAACCTCGATATTGACAACAATCAAATTACTTCTGGCCAAAACCTATTATCTATCAAATTCACGGCCGACTATGCGTTGAGTAAAAACTTGAACGCCTTGTTTTTCTATGATCATTCGTTCTCCAAGTTTGCGGTATCGACCGCTTTTCCACAAACCACGATTAATACCGGCTTTACTTTACGGTACAATTTTGGAAACTAAGGAGATGATTTCAAACTCAAATACAATAGGATCGTATTTGTAGAATTTGCGGGTTCAAAGTGCTAAACATTGTTCGCAAAGGGTCTGGATTGCCTTGAGTTAGTGTGCTCTTAGATTGTTATTTTGTTTTTTTGACGAGTATAAGGATACAAGGGAATAGATAGAATTTTCGTTTTTTGTTAGTAATGCACACTTGTATTTGACGTTTGAATTTGTATGTGCACTTTTTTTGAATAGCTTCTTCGAATCAGTTACATTTGCTCGATTAATTAAATGTTACGAAATGGATATACCAGCAGAATTAAAGTATACAAAAGACCACGAATGGATTCGCATAGAAGGTGATATTGCCACCGTTGGCATAACTGATTTCGCACAAGGAGAATTGGGCGATATCGTGTATGTAGAGGTCGAGACGTTAGATGAGACCTTGGACAGGGAAGAAGTTTTCGGCACGGTAGAGGCGGTAAAGACCGTTTCGGATTTATTTTTACCTTTAAGCGGAGAAATTGTTGAATTCAATACTGCATTGGAAGACGAACCTGAAAAAGTAAATACCGACCCCTATGGCGAAGGTTGGATGGTTAAAATTAAGATGAACGATACCTCGCAAGTAGAAGATCTTTTAAGTGCCGATGGGTACAAAGAATTAATTGGTGGGTAATACTTTTAGATTTACCGTATTGTTTTTAGGGTGGATGGCGCTCATTACGTATTTGAGTTTAGATTCATTTTCGTCGACCGATTTATCAGGCATTTCAATTCCACACCTCGATAAAGCGGTACATTTTACGTTTTATTTTGGTGTTGTCTTTCTGGGCTGCCTTTTCGTTAGGGAGCGTACGAAAGGAATTTTCAGCTTGGAAAGAAGTACCGTGCTTATGTTTATAGTAGCCTTATTTTATGGTATAATTATTGAGGTTTTACAGGAAAAGATAACGGTAGACAGAGATGGGAATTGGTACGATGCTATGGCCAATATTACAGGTGCGATTATAGGTTCTATAGTCATTAGGCGTCTGTTTTCACAAAGTGGGCGATTAAAATGGGAGTATTAGTTGTTTTTTTAAGGAATATTTAATTAAATTAGCAATCATTAAAAATCAGAGATATGCAAGTTAAAAAGAATCCGAAAGCGGATGTGGGGAAAAACAGTAGCCTGTACTTTGTGATAGGACTGGCAGCTGTAATGCTACTTACCTATACGGCATTGGAATGGAAAAGCTATGACGATGATGGCAACTATGACATCTCAATGAATGTTGATGATGAGTTGGATGAAGAGGTGCCCATGACCGAACAAATCAAGACACCACCACCACCACCAGCTGCTCCCGAAATCATCGAAGTAGTGGAAGATGAGGAAGAGGTAGAGGAAACGGTGATCGAATCAACTGAAACCAGTCAGGAAGAAGAAATCATCGAGGTAGATGATGTCGAAGTAGACGAAATGGACGAGGACGTAGATGTTCCTTTTGCCGTTATTGAAGACGTACCGGTGTTCCCAGGTTGTGAAAAGGAAAGCAATAAAAGAACCTGCTTCCAGAAAATGATGCAAAAGCATATCAGTAAAAACTTTCGTTACCCAGAAATTGCCCAAGAAATGGGTGTGCAAGGTAGGGTAAGTGTAATGTTTGTAATTCAAAAAGATGGCAGCATCGGTAACATTCGAATGAGAGGTCCTGATAAGAACCTAGAAAAAGAAGCTGCAAGAATTATAGGGAAACTTCCTAAAATGACCCCAGGTAAACAACGTGGTCGTGCAGTTAGGGTACCTTTTAGTATTCCTATCACCTTTAAACTTCAGTAGAAAATTACTTTGAGGCAAGCTTACCTACAAGTATTGAAAGGAAATATAACCTTCGTTTCAACACAGGTGTTGGAACAAATTGCCTAACAACATTTAAGAATAAATAGTGATTATCGACTAAAAACCCGGACCTAGGTCCGGGTTTTTTTGGTACGCTTCTTGTGTTTTAACATATTGATAACAATTTAAAAAAATCAGTATGAACAAAAAAACACGATCCGTTGTTGGCTCCCACGGCAATGGGGACAACAACCAAGCGAACGTGCCTGCCTATCATTGGAAAGACAAGCACAGCGTAAATTTACGAAAAAGGGGTATTGTACGTTTTCAAATAGGCCTTTTACTCTCAATGTTATTGGTATATGGGGCTTTAGAGCTTTCATTTAGGAACATAGAACCTCCCGAAATGATAGATACAGAACCTTTGATAGAGCGAATGCTTATTAATCCTGCAGCCTTGATAATTGAGGTTCCAAAGGCGAAGCAGCCCATAAAGCGGCAGCCGATAACTGCCAGTCCAGCATTCGAAATAGTCAAGGACGATACCGCGGTCGAAAGTCTTAAAGAATTTGAAAACAAACCAGTGGCAACTCCAGATGACCAGCACTTGGCTATGGCAACTTTAAATTTTGAAGAGAATAAAGAAGAAGAGGTCATAGATGTCATTCTAGGGGTTGTCGAAGAAGTGCCCATTTTTCCCGGTTGTGAAAAGGAGGCCAAAGAAGATCGTTTGGCCTGTTTTAATAAAAGGATGCGAAGGCATATAGTAAGGAATTTTCGCTACCCGAAAGCTGCTCAAGAAATGGGTGCGGAAGGCAAGGTGAACGTGTTTTTTAAAATTGATGTAGATGGGCGCATTGCTAACTTTCAAATGCGAGGAACCTCCCCTGCTTTTGAAAAAGAAGCCCAAAGAATAATTCGGAAGTTGCCAAGGATGAAACCGGGAAGGCATAACGGAAAACCGGCGCGGGTCGGCTTTTCGATTCCTATTAATTTTCAGTTAGATCAATAGATGTGAAGACAATAGCCTGGGACTTTAAATAGTGCCGGGCTACTGTTTTTTTAAGCTAGTATACAGCATTTCTCGAAAACGTTCCGGACTAATGAAGCCAGTGCCAAATGTGGCATCATAGTCCGTTGTCAAATCAGCATCGGTTTTAACCTCCTCCAATGACTTGCCAGCAGCAATCGCAGCTAGTACTTTATCCCTTATGGTTTCCAACATCTGCACATATATCTCTAGAGCTGCTTTATCAGATGGTCTGCCGTGCCCTGGAATAATTTTAGTGGCTTCGTTGATAACCACTAATGCTTTTCTATGTGCTTCAATATAACCATCGATGCTGCCACCGCTCTTTAGGTCAATATACGGGTAGCGTTCAGAAAAATAAGTATCGCCCATGTGCAGTACATTGTTTTGGGTAAAATAAACCATAGCGTCCCCATCGGTATGGGCCTTATGCACATGAAAGGCCATAATGGTCTCGTCCCCATCATGAAAGGTGATATCTTTCGAAAAAGTTACTTCAGGCAGCATTTTGGCATAGTCTTCCGAAGAAATTTCATTTGCCTCCAATTTTGCCTTTTGTCTGGTTTGAATACGATTGCGTACATTGTCTTGGGCAACTAGCAATGTACTTTCAGCGTTGAAGCGCGCATTTCCTCCAGAATGATCTCCATGCATATGAGTATTGAACAAAAATGCAATAGGCTTATTGGTTAAAGTGCCGATGGCAGTTTTTATTTTCTCACCAAGGCGGTCAAATTGATCATCGATCATAAAGACCTGTTTTTCTCCCACGTAAATACCAATATTTCCACCCTGCCCTGTAAGCATGTAAACTTGTTGAGATAAAGTGTCGATTGTGATGGTAACTTCTTTTTCCTGTGCGCTTAATGAAGCAAGGCAAGTAATAGCTAGAGTCAAGAGATAAATGGATCGTAGTTTTTTCATTATCTGAGTTTTACTTGTCCAAATATAGTATAAACCTTGTCATTTCGTTGCAGAAATAGTGTTCGCGGGCTATCTTTGCAGCCGTCAAAACAATGAGTCTAAATAGTGCTGGTTTATTTAGTTGAAGCAGGTTGTGCAAACGCATTGAAAGACACTAAAAAGGAATACATGAAAACGGCAGTAGGTACTGCAAAAACGAATTCTATCGCTGCGGCTTTTTCCGATTTTAAGGAGATTACCAAGGCGAGGCTTGCCGTTAGTGTTGTTTTCTCCTCGATTGCGGGTTATTTTTTAGGAGCTGATGAACTTAGTTGGGTTTCGATTGCCCTATTGGCCTTTGGCGGGTATTGTATGGTCGGCGCATCGAATGCCTATAACCAAGTTATCGAACGCGATCTGGATGCCTTGATGGATCGTACTAAAAACAGGCCCATTCCATCTGGGAGAATGTCTGTAAACCAGGCGATGACCATAGCAATAAGCCTTACGCTATTAGGAGTAGTGGCCTTGTATTACTTGAATGCACAAACAGCAATGTTCGGGGCGATTTCCATTTTCTTGTACACCAGCGTATATACCCCTTTGAAAACAAAAACGCCTTTGGCCGTTTTTGTTGGGGCATTTCCGGGGGCTATTCCATTTATGTTGGGCTGGGTAGCTGCTACCAACGATTTCGGTATTGAGCCCGGTACCTTGTTCATGATTCAGTTTTTTTGGCAGTTCCCACATTTTTGGGCGCTTGGTTGGATGCTCGATGAGGATTATAAAAAAGGAGGGTTTAAAATGCTTCCTACCGGTAAAAAAGACGGGGCGACTGCATTGCAGATTATCATGTACACAATATGGATGATTTTAATTTCTGTAGTTCCCGTTTTTGGGATTACGGGGAGTCTACAGCTGTCCGTTCCTGCCGCAATACTGGTTTTTTTGATGGGAATGGTGATGTTGATTTTTGCGTTACGCCTTTATGAAAAGCGCGATAATGCTTCGGCAAGAAAACTAATGCTCGCCAGTGTTAGTTATATTACTTTGATGCAATTGGTGTATGTGGCGGATAAATTGATATGATATGGATTTAACACAGGGAAGCGAAAAACTAAAAACGGACCGAGCAAAGAAAATGATGCTCTGGTTCGGTATTGTGAGCCTTTTAATGGGATTTGCAGGGTGGACGAGCGCTTATATTGTTAGTAGTAGCCGGGAAGATTGGATTTCCGAATTACTACTGCCTAATTCTTTTTTAATAAGCACGGCGGTACTGCTAGTGAGCAGTGTTACTTATTTTATTGCAAGAAAGGCAATTGAGCAGAATAAAATTGCCCTTTGTACAGCCATGCTTTTTACGACATTGGCCTTGGGGTTGGTGTTCATCTTTTTGCAGTTTCGCGGATTTGAGGAAATGCTTGGCAACGGATACTATTTTACAGGTCCCACCAGTAACATTAAAATGTCGTATGTTTTTCTGATTGCTACGGTACATATAGTGCATGTGGTTGCGGGTATCATCTCACTGTCGGTGGTCTTATACAACCAACTGAAAGGGAAGTATTCTTCCGAAGAATATCTCGGACTTTCCCTAGGAGCTACCTTCTGGCATTTTTTAGACCTTTTATGGATTTATCTGATGCTATTCATGACCTTTGTGAAGTAATAATTCTTGCAAAATTGAGTTCTAGTATGGTGTTTTTTTTTGTAGAACAAAATAACTATCTTTTTTGATGAAAGTCATACCCTGTTTAGTATTCTTATTGGTTTCTTTTTGTTGTTTTTCTCAAGTAGAATTTGAACTTGGCTATATAGTAGACAATGCAGGAAATAGGACAAAGTGTTATATAGAGAATAAAGATTGGAAAAACAATCCGGTTAAATTTAATTATAAGATTTCTGAACAAGGAGAGGTTTTGCTTGGTACCCTTTCAAATGTTTCGGAGTTTGGAATATCTGATATTCTTCGTTTTCAAAGGAAAAAGGTCGAAATAGAACAATCTAGTGATCTAACGAGTGAACTATCCACCAAAAGAGCTCCCGAGTTTAAAAAACAACTTGTTTTTTTAAGAACTTTAGTAGAAGGAAAAGCAAGCCTCTATTTATTTGAAAACGGAACACTTCGTAACTTCCTTTACAAAAAAAACCAAGATTCAATAACGCCCTTAATTTATAAAAGATATAGGATAGAAGGAAGTGTGGGTGCTAATTTACAGTTTCAGCAGCAGCTATATTCTAATTTATCTTGTAATGGGAATACGGGGCCAAAGGTTCAGAAATTAGCTTATAAGGAGAGTGATTTGGTTCGATTTTTCGCCAGTTTCAATAGTTGTGCAGGTGTTGAGCAGAAACACTATCAGAAGCAAAGCAGTAAGGCTATGTTAAATTTATCTATAAGAATTGGCGCTCAACTTTCCAATTTCGAAGTAAATCGAAACATGCTATTTTTGTCTGGAGTGTCAAGACCTGTCGATTTGGATTTTGGAAATAATTTTTCCCCGAGATTTGGTTTGGAATTAGAAGTGGTGCTTCCTTATAATAAGAATAAATGGGCCTTGTTTGCAGACCCATTTTATCAAAAGTATGCTTCGGAAGTTGATTTTGTACAAGTCATTAACATGAACAATATCAATTCCAACGCAATGATAAATTATACTGCGGTAGAGTTACCCTTAGGGATTCGGCATTATTTTTTCTTAAATGATAATTCGCAAATATTTTTGAACGCTTCCCTAGCTTTGGTGTTTAACTCGAATTCGGAAATCCTGTTTGAAACTGAATCGGCATTGGGGTAAATAAATGATTTAAGACTGAACGGCACCGAAGAGTATGTGTCTTTTGGGATGGGTTATAAAATAAGGAATAGTATAGCAATGGAACTTCGTTTTAATACATCTAGAGACTTGCTTTCAGAAAACTCGGATTGGTTCTCAAGTTATACCAACCCAATCTCTTTTATAGTTGGTTATACTTTGTTTTAAGTGCTTTAAAGGAAGGTTAAAAACCTGCTTATTTTGAATCGGAAAAGATTTTGTTTAATTGAAAAAAGTGTAAATTTGCACAAACTTTAACCATTCTTTATAATATATGGATTCATCGGTAACAACAGCTTCGGAAGAGAACGTTTGGGGAGGCGGAAACAAGCCATTAAATGCTAGTTATGGCAAATTAATGATGTGGTTCTTCTTAGTGTCGGATGCTTTGACTTTCTCGGGTTTTTTGGCGGCATATGGTTTTTCAAGATTTAAGTTCATTGAAACTTGGCCGATCGCTGATGAAGTTTTTACACACGTACCCTTTTTTCACGGAAATTTCCCGATGTACTATGTGGCGTTCATGACCTTTGTCTTGATTATGTCCTCTGTAACAATGGTATTGGCGGTAGATGCCGGTCATAACAATAAAAAGACCGCTGTTATTTGGTATATGTTCCTTACAATTATCGGAGGAGCTATTTTCGTTGGTTCACAAGCTTGGGAATGGGCAACCTTTATTAAGGGAGATTATGGGGCTGTCGAAACCAAAGGAGGTCGTATTCTTCAGTTTGTAAGTGCAGAAACAGGTGAGCGCGTTGGTTTGGCCGATTTTGCAAAAGAAATTGCAAGCGAACGTACAGATCATGAGCGCAAAAATGGTGTTTGGTTTTTTAACGAAGGGTATGTTCCCTCATACACTGTGAATGAAGTGATGGCTGGCTTAAAGGCCAATGATGATGTGTTGATTCGTACTGAGGCAATTATTCAGGAAGGTGAAGGAGTTGGTGAAAAAACAGTATTGGATAGGGCCGCATCCTTGGAAAAAATGAAAGACGCCACCCTCGTTGTTGAAGGGGCGAATTTGGTGCGCAACGAATATGGGAGTAGACTGTTTGCAGATTTCTTTTTCTTCATTACCGGTTTTCACGGTTTTCACGTATTCTCGGGAGTAATGATCAATATTATCATTTTCTTTAATGTAATTCTGGGTACCTATGAACGCCGGGGGCATTATGAAATGGTCGAAAAAGTAGGATTGTATTGGCACTTTGTAGATTTGGTTTGGGTATTCGTATTTACCTTCTTCTATCTGGTTTAATTTTTTCGCCTACGTATAGTCGAAAATTGGGAATAAGTAAAAGATTAATATTTTAGTAAATGGCACACGAACATAAATTAGAGATTTTTAGAGGACTTTTGAAATTTAAATCCAATACCTCCAAAATTTGGGGAGTTTTGGTTTTCCTATCTATTATAACTGCGGTCGAGGTAGCTTTTGGTATCACCAAGCCTCAAATGCTAACAGGAAATTCATTTCTTGGAATGAAATTGTTGAACTGGGTCTTCATCATTCTAACCTTGGTAAAAGCCTACTATATCGCATGGGATTTTATGCATCTCCGAGATGAGAAAGCGGCACTAAGAAGAGCCATCGTATGGACTCCAATTTTCTTGGTAGCCTATTTGGTGTTTATTCTCTTGTTTGAAGCCGATTATGTCTATATGGTATATAAAGAAGGTTTTGTAAAGTGGAACTTTTAGAGCCCTTTATGCTATAAAATTAACAACATCATAAGACGGTTTCAAGACCGTCTTTTTTATTTTTGCACAGAATTTAATCGTACTCCGCCAACATGTTCGTTGTAGGAAGTCATCGGTTTTATTCGGTCACAAAAAAATAAGTAGGAGAAGATGAAAAAAACGATTGTATTAGTTACACTTTTTGTACTACCTATCGTAGCGTACCTATTTTTCTTGTCAGGTACTTATAATTTTGGAAAACTTCCCATACTTACCGAGAATGTAACCGACGTTGCAGATTTCGATACTGCGGCATTCAAGGGCAAGATTACGATTCTAGGTTTTCTTGGTGCTGACATCTCAAAGCAAAAGGCGAGTGCTTTTAACTTGAACGAAAAGATATACAAACGGTTTTACGAGTTCAATGATCTACAGTTTATCATGTTGTCCCCAAATGGGAATGAAGCCCAAGTCGCAGGTTTAAAGAAAGAATTGGGCACTTTTACCGATGTAAAAAAATGGCTGTTCGTTTCGGCCAATGAAGGTCAGGTCAAAAATGTATTTTCTTCTTTGAAAACAGACTTGGAACTAGATGAACAATTGGCGACACCCTATGTCTTCATCATTGATAAAGAACTGAACCTTCGCGGTCGAAAAACCGATGAAGATGGAGGCACCAAGTATGGGTTCAATGCAAATTCGGTAGCAGAGTTGAACAATAAAATGGTCGATGATGTCAAGATAATCTTGGCAGAATATCGCTTGGCTTTGAAAAAGAACAACCTAAAACAAGAAGAATAGTACGCTTAAGTCCATACGGGCATAGTAGCTTTCTTTTCGAAATACTTTTTCTGGGCAAGGAACAAATAAAAGTTGTGGTATTATGGGCAAAAAAAATTATACCTATGTTTGGGTTTCGCTGATTGTCCTCATATTTGGAATCATTGTCGTTCCTAAAATTGTAGATCGAATACGAACTGAAAAGGTGGTCGAGAATGATCGCATAAATCTTAAGACGAATGAGGATCCGTTGACATTTATACTACAGAACGGAAAAAAGAGGAGAGTGCCTTCCTTTACATTTTTAAATCAAGATAGTTTACTGATTTCGGATAAGGATTACCATGGAAAGGTATATGTGGTCGAATTCTTTTTTACAACTTGCCCTTCCATTTGCCCGATTATGAATAAGAATCTGGTAACTGTTCAAAAGGAGTTTGATCAGGAGGAAAATTTCGGGATCGCTTCTTTTTCGATTACTCCTGAATACGATACCCCTTCGGTTTTAAAGGCGTATGCCGAACGCTACGGCATAACGGATCTTGATTGGAATCTTATGACGGGCGATCGCGATGAAATATATGAGTTGGCCAACGCAGGGTTTTATATTTTTGCGGCCGCCAATGAGGAAGCTCCCGGTGGTTTTGAACACTCTGGCCTCTTTGCTTTGATCGATAAGAACGGATACATCAGGTCAAGGGTAGATAAATTCGGGAACCCCATTGTATATTACCGAGGGATGATTTCGGAAGATCAGGGAACGAATAAAGAAGGAGAAACCGAACAGATTTCTATATTAAGGGAGGATATCAAAAAATTATTGGCAGAGTAATGGAGGCAGTCGCGGAAAAAGAGAAAAAATTCAATAGGATAATTACGGTGGTTTCCATTGTGGTGCCTGTAGTAGTGGCATGTTTGTTCGGAGTTAAAATACCGAATGTGGAGCGCCTTGGTTTTTTGCCTCCTATTTATGCTTCTATCAATGGACTTACTGCGGTTTTATTGTTAATGGCCGTATGGGCGATCAAGAATGGGAGACAGCGATTGCACCAAAATATAATGACGGGCTGCGTAGTCTTGTCCGCCCTGTTTTTGTTGATGTATATTGCCTACCATATGACCGCCGAGTCTACTTCATATGGGGGGGAAGGTGTAGTTCGCTATCTCTACTTTTTTATCTTGATATCTCATATCATACTATCTATAATAATTATACCCTTGGTGTTGAAAACATATGCGCGCGCCTATTTAAAGCAGTATGAGGCGCATCGAAAACTGGCCAAGATTACGTTTCCCATATGGTTGTATGTGGCAATTACCGGGGTAATCGTCTATTTGATGATTTCACCCTATTATTGATTTATGACCAAGTAGAATGACTTGCACCATAGTGTTAAGTGTATCTTTGCGAGTGAGATTTTATATATTCTAAAATGAAAAAGAAATTAAGCATTCTCGTGGTTTATCTATTTCTGTTCGCCCCCGAATGTGTTGAGGCTCAGTGTGCGATGTGCAGGGCGGTGCTAGAGAGTGAGGAAAATACCGCTGCTGCGGAAGCGGTAAATAATGGTATTGTGTATCTAATGGCCATTCCGTACGTTTTGGTAGCAGTACTTTTTTTCGTTGTATATAAGAAAATGAAAAGCTGAACAGTTTTTTATTTAACACTATTTTAAGAGTTGGTGCTGTAACATTTGCTTGCACCCCCAGTCTTATTAAAGTGCAATAGACCCTCATTGCGCTCATCAATCAAAAAACCAATCACATGTTTGACATCGAAAGATGGCAGGAAATCTTTGATACGATTCGCAAAAACAAATTGCGGACGTTTCTTACCGGAATCTCCGTCGCCTCGGGAATATTTATTCTGGTTATTTTATTGGGATTTGGGCAAGGCATGCAAAACGGAATTGATAAAGAGTTCCAAGCGGATGCCAGTAATATGATAGGGGTCTGGACTCAGGTCACTACCAAGGAATATAAGGGGCTTAACCCTGGTCGTGTAATTCAACTGCGAGATGAAAACTACAATGTCGTTGAAAAACTGTATCAAGATAAGTTAGAGTACAAATCTCCAATGTATCGTGTTTTTCAGGCTTCCATTAACTACGGGAAAGAATCTGGTGCCTATTCCATTTGGGGAACTTCTCCCGACTTTCAGCAGTTAGAGAATGCGTATATGTCCTTTGGTCGTTTTTTAAACTATAGCGATCAGCGACAGAAATCGAAGGTCGTCGTAATTAGTAATAAGATTCACAAAGAACTTTTGGGGAGTATTGAAAATCCGATTGGGGAACATATTGAGATTTCTGGTTTAAGTTTTCAAGTAGTTGGCGTATACGGTGATGCTGGTGGCGGTAGGGAAGAAGAAAAAATTTATATGCCTGTTTCTACTGCCCAGGGAGTATTTAACGGAGCCGATCGTTTAAATATGTTATACTTCACATTGAAACCGGCCGAAAACTTCGAACAATCTTTAGCCGACTCTGAAAAGTTTACCAATGAACTAAAAACCTATTTAAAACAAGTACATACAGTCGCTCCAGATGATATTAGTGCTATCAATACCTTTAATACGTTGGAACAAGTAAAACGGTTTCATAACCTCTCTGGCGGAATACAGTTTTTCTTTTGGTTCGTAGGTATTTGTACGATCATAGCCGGTATCGTAGGGGTAAGTAATGTAATGTTGATCATTGTAAAAGAACGAACAAAAGAAATAGGTATTCGAAAGGCGCTGGGGGCAAAACCAATTTCGGTCGTTGGACTCATTCTGCATGAGGCGGTCTTCGTAACTGCTGTCTTCGGTTTTGGCGGCCTCATTTTTAGTATGGGGCTTTTGGAAATTTTTGGGCCTATGGTAGAAATAGACTATATCGTGAATCCGTCCATCGATTTTAACGTTGCGCTTACAACTGTCTTTCTCTTAATTGGTGCCGGGGCACTGGCAGGTTTTTTCCCCGCTTGGAAGGCAGCCCGAATTAAACCTATTATCGCATTACGTGATGAATAAAAAAATGGCACTAAGATTAATCAATACCCGAACCCATCATGTTTAATAGAGATCGTTGGACAGAGATTTTACAAGTGCTGACCACCAATTGGTTCAGGACGGTGCTTACCGCTTTTGGTGTGTTCTGGGGTATCTTCATTTTAATCATATTACTTGCAGCCGGAAAAGGGCTGGAAAATGGCATTCGGGCCGATTTTGGCGATATCGCCACCAATACAATGTTTATGTGGTCGCAAGGGGTCACTAAATCATATAAGGGCCTCCCCAAAGACCGTAATTTCAACTTCAAAGTCGAGGATGTAGATGCGCTGTGGGATAATATTCCCGGGCTACGATATGTTTCCCCTAGAAATCAATCAGGTGGTTTTCAAGGAAATAATAATGTGCTTCGAGGACTAAAAGGGGGGGCTTTTAGTGTCTATGGCGATTATCCTGAAATTATTCGACAGGAACCAATGGATATTACCTCAGGTAGGTTTATCAATCATTCCGACATAAAAGAAAATAGAAAAGTAGCGGTCATAGGTGCCGATGTGCAAAAAAGCCTCTACGAAAAAGACGAGGAGGTCTTAGGAACTTATATTAAGGTCAATGGCGTAAATTTTATGATTATCGGTACGTATCACAAAAGCAATGCCAACGGTAATAATGAGGCCCAACAAGATATCTATATACCCTTCACTACCTTTTCACAGGTGTTTAACCGAGCAAATAATGTAGGATGGATGGCCATTACCGCCGTAGATGGCACGCCCATTACCATTCTAAAAGAACAGATATTTTCTTTTTTGAAAGAGCGCCATACCATACATCCAAAAGATCTAAGGGCCATAGGACATTTTGATCTCTTTGAGCAGTTCAGTAGAGTAGTACGTTTGTTTGGTGCGCTCGAGTTCGTAGCCTATTTTGTGGGTATTTTGGTGCTATTGTCGGGAATTATCGGGGTTAGTAATATTATGTTGATCGTTGTAAAAGAACGCACCAAAGAGATAGGGATTCGACGTGCGTTGGGCGAGGGTCCCTGGTCGATAAAAAAGCAAATATTGATGGAATCGATCTTCCTTACCATCATTTCAGGGATGGCCGGGATTGTTTTTGGTACATTGCTCATTTACGGAATCAACTATGTACTCGATATGAACGGTCCTATAGATATGTTTGCCAACCCGAATGTGAACTTGGGAGTTGTCGTGGTTGCCTTGATAATTTTGATTATTTCAGGACTCTTGGCAGGGTTTATTCCAGCAAATAGCGCCATTCGAGTAAGGCCCATAGAGGCCTTGCGGTCGGAATAGTGTTTTAATAATTAAGTACGAATAAATTTAGAATAACATCAATCAAATCAAACCGTATACAAAATGAAAAAAACAGTCACCATCGTAATCTTGCTCGCACTTGTATTGGCTTTTGGCGGGGCAATGTATTACCTATATCAAAAGAATACCGAAGATCCGGTTCGCTACGAGACTGAGGTGCCTTCGAAGCAAAATATCGTTAAGAAAACCGTTGCAACGGGTAGCATTCTTCCATTAGAAGAAGTGCTGATCAAACCAAATGTTTCGGGTGTCATTGAGGAAGTCTTTGTGGAAGGGGGAGATTATGTGAAATCTGGAGATTTGATATGCCGTATTAAGATAGTCCCCAACCTGAACGCCTTGAACGATGCGCGCAATGGCATCGATGAAGCTAAGATTGCCTTGAATGACCAGAAGCGAAATATAGATCGTCAAAAAAGCCTTTTTGCCAAAGGGGTAATTTCGCAGGTAGATTTGGAACGGGCCGAGCTTAGTTATGATCAGGCCAAACAGGCCTATGGTGCTGCGAACAAAAGATATGACATTGTTAAAACAGGAACGGCCAAAGGCTTCGGCAATGCTGCAAATACACAGATTCGCGCTACGGTTAGCGGTATGGTGCTAGAAGTGCCGGTCGAAGTGGGGAATCAAGTAATCGAAAGCAACAATTTTAATGAAGGTACGACCATTGCCACAATTGCAGATGTTGAGAAAATGATATTTGAAGGAAAGGTAGATGAATCGGAAGTTGGAAAGATTACCGAAAACCTGCCCTTGGAAATAACGGTGGGAGCGATCGAAAATCAAAAGTTTGATGCGGTGCTAGATTATATTGCGCCAAAAGGCAACGAAGAAAACGGCGCCATACAATTCGAGATTAAAGGCACCTTGACCAAAAGTGATACTACCTTTATTCGGGCGGGCTTAAGTGCGAACGCCTCTATTATTCTCGCCAAGGTCGATAGTGTGCTAGCGCTTAAAGAAGCATTGATCCAATTCGATTCTGTCACCAAAAAGCCCTTTGTAGAGATTGAGAGTGGAGATCAAAAATTTGAACGTAAAGACATTGAATTGGGAATTAGCGATGGTATTTATGTAGAGATAAAATCGGGTATTTCACAGGGCGATAAGGTGAAGGTGTGGAATGAAATAAAGCCTCAAGAGTTTTCCGATAACAACTAGTTAAAAAAAATACGCATTTCTTGTAACAAATCAACGTCTTAAGTGTCTTATAGCAGAACCAGTTTCGAAAGACACCCAACCAATAATCTGACTCAATATGATTCAAATAAAAAATCTTCACAAATCCTATAAAATGGGAAGCAACTCCCTTCATGTATTAAAGGGAATCGACTTTTCGGTAGAAGAAGGAGAATTGGTAGCCATCATGGGGTCTTCGGGATCCGGGAAGTCTACCTTGCTAAATATTTTGGGAATGTTAGATGGCGCCGATTCTGGTGATTATGTGCTCGATGGGGTGCCGATCGAGAACCTGAACGAGACAAAGGCTGCGCAATACCGCAATAAGTTTTTGGGATTCGTATTCCAGTCATTCAACCTGATCAATTATAAAAATGCTATGGAGAATGTGGCATTGCCACTCTATTATCAAAAAGTAGGTAGAAAGGAGCGACAGGAAAAGGCATTGAAGTATTTGGGACAAGTAGGCCTAAAAGAATGGGCAACGCATTTGCCCAGCGAGCTTTCAGGAGGACAAAAACAACGAGTGGCGATTGCGCGGGCAATGGCCGCGGAACCAAAAGTGCTATTGGCAGATGAGCCCACCGGAGCATTAGATAGTACTACCTCTTATGAGGTGATGGACCTTATTCAAAAAATCAACGACGACGGGAATACCATTTTAGTGGTTACTCATGAACCCGATATTGCCGATATGTGCAAACGTATTGTACACCTAAAAGATGGTGTGATCGTGGAAGACAAAAAAATAAAACAAGTAAGAGCATCGGCGTATGTTTGATAGAGACATTTGGGCAGAGATATTCAATAGTATCAAGAACAACAAATTGCGGACGTTTTTGACGGGCTTTTCCGTGGGTTGGGGTATTTTCATCTTGGTAATGTTGTTAGGTTCGGTGAATGGAATGA
The DNA here is from genome assembly GCA_938010765.1 of uncultured Flavobacteriaceae bacterium. GTDB lineage: Bacteria > Bacteroidota > Bacteroidia > Flavobacteriales > Flavobacteriaceae > Pelagihabitans. Next base: position 22,906 of record CALLVX010000083.1, read on the forward strand.
CGAACGGATTTCACAGTCAGTTCAACGACGATGCCACCAATTCTATTTTTATTAGGCCAGGAAGCACTTCAATAGCCTATGCCGGTTTTGAGGCGGAACGGCGAATTCAGCTGAAAAATAATGATATTGAATATATCAGAAAGAGTTTTCCCGATGATTTTGAAAATATAAGCGGGCGTATGTTCCGGAGAACTACTGCGCGTTACAAAAGCGAAACAGGCTCTTACACCGTACAAGCGGTACATCCCGATTTCCAAGTGATTGAAAAAACGATTATTACCAAAGGCCGTTTTATTAACACGAACGATCTGATTTCAAGTGCGAAAGTAGCCGTGATAGGAAGAAAGGTAAAGGAAGATCTTTTTAAAAATGAAGAAGCTCTTGGGGAATTTGTGGAATTTAATGGATTGCCCTTTAGGGTGATTGGCGTTTTTACAGATGATGGGGATGACAATGCAGAAAGGGGCATCATAGCACCAATTTCTACCTACCAACGTATTTATAGTAATACAGACGATGTGGATCAAATAGCACTCACTTATAATTCGTCTTATGATTTGACCAGGGCGTTGGAGTTTTCAGGGCGTTTGGAAACCATCTTAAAAAGAAGGCATAAAGTTGCGCCGAAAGATCAAGGTGGAATTCGTATCTGGAACTATGCGGAAGCATTTTCCGATATTAGTAGCTTTACGGGCATTCTTGATACCGGAGCAATATTCGTTGTAATGCTGATTTTAACAGCTGGGATTGTAGGTATCGGTAACATCATGGTGTTTACCGTTAAAGAACGCACCAAGGAAATAGGGGTGCGAAAAGCGCTTGGGGCCGAACCCATACAAATTATTAAGTTGGTGTTGTTGGAATCTGTTTTTATAACCGCTTTATCTGGTTTTATAGGTTTGTTTGTAGCTACCGGGATTCTTGCCGCCGTAGGGCCGCTCATGAACTCCCCCGCTTTTACCAATCCTTCGGTCGATTTTGGAATTATACTCACGGTTACTATAATTTTGATCATTGCCGGTTTTTTCGCAGGCTTGCTGCCCGCTATGAAGGCGGCAAGAATCAAACCTATTGTGGCATTAAACGATAAATAATATGTGGTTATTCGACAGAGATTTATGGAGTGAGGTTTTTAATACACTGGGAAAAAACCTATTTCGGACTTTTTTGACCATGCTAGGGGTCATCTTTGCGATGGTTATTTTAATGTTGCTATTGGGCTCCTCGAATGGTCTTGCAAATGGCTTCAATAATATATTTGCGGGGACTTCCTCTAATAGCCTTTTTGTCTGGAGTCAGAGTACCTCTGAACCGTATAAGGGGTTTGAACGGGGCCGACGCATAAAATTTAAGACAGAAGATGCTGATATTTTAAGAAAGCAAATCCCTGAAATTGAAGTGCTGGCCCCAAGAATAGAATTGGGGAGTCACCGAGGAGTGGCAACGGTATACAGAAAAGGGCGTACAAGTGGTTCAGCGGTATATGGGGACTATCCCGAAATCGATGATATCATGAAAAAGAAGTTGGTCGAAGGTCGTTTTCTGAATCGGACTGATACGGATAACTCAAAGAAAGTATGTGTTATCGGGGAAGAAACCTATAAATTATTATTTGATAAAGGGGAGGATGCCATTGGGAAAGATGTGCGGATCAATGGGGTGTTTTTTAGCATTGTAGGAATCTACAAGCCCAATGATAATATCAATATAGATGGGGAGAATGCAGTGTTCATACCCTTTACAACCTTTCAAAAAGCCTTTAATTCAGGAGATCGCATGGGGTGGATGGCCATCTCCTTTAGTGCCGAAACCGAAGTGCCGATCGTAGAGGCAAAGATAAAGAAAGTGCTAAAGGCGAAATACGATATAAGCCCAACCGATGAACGGGCCATAGGTAGTTTCGATATGTCAGAAGTATTTAAAAGTGTTTCGGCTTTTACAACCGTTTTAAAAGGAGTTTCATTTTTTGTTGGCCTTTTATCCTTATTGGCAGGTGTTATAGCGATAAGTAATATCTTGTTGATTACAGTAAAGGAACGTACAAAAGAAATTGGGGTAAGAAGAGCCTTAGGTGCAACCCCAAAAGTTGTAAGACGTCAAATTATACTAGAGGCTATTGTCATTACAGTATTTGCAGGTATGTTGGGTTTTGCAATTTCGGTAGGTCTTTTGAATACAATTGATGCGAATTTTGCCCAAGGCAATGATGCCCCCTTCCGAAACCCTATGGTCACGATACCTCAATTTGTTTTTTCCTTTTTGTTAATGGTCGGTTTAAGTATTTTAATAGGAATGATTCCCGCCAACAGGGCAATTCGTGTAAAGCCCATTGATGCCCTTCGTGAAGAATGAAATAGATAGCTAAAAAAAATCAAATAACAATCAAATCAATAACAATGAACAAGTACGTAAAATACGGATTAATCGGACTGGTAGTGGTACTGGTCTTATTTGCGGTGGTTTCTTTCTTGAAAAAGAATAGCACGCCCCTTAAGTTATATGAAACTGCAGAACTAGAAACCAAGGATATTGTAAATAAAGTCATTGTTACCGGGAAGGTCATCCCAGAAGATGAGATCAATATTAAACCACAAATTTCAGGTATTATTAACAAGGTGTATTTGGAAGAAGGGACGCAGATCAAAGAAGGAGATTTGATTGCGACGATTAAAGTAGTGCCTAACGAACAGTCTTTGGCCAGTGCAAGGGGCCGTGTGCGAAACGCTGAAGTGCGTTTGGCCAATGCCAAATTGGAATACGACCGTACCAAAGCCCTTTTTGATAAAGGCGTAGTGGCCAACAAAGACTTTAACGATCTTAAGCTGATATACGACCAAGCCAATGTAGAACTTGAGAATGCGCGCAACGATTATCGTATCATTCGAGTAGGTTCTGCCGGAGGTTCTTCAAGTGCCAATACCAATATACGATCTACAGTTTCGGGAACTATTTTAGAAATTCCCGTAAAAGAAGGGGATCAGGTAATTCAAAGTAATAATTTCAATGATGGTACCACCATCGCCACCATTGCCGATATGACCAAAATGATTTTTGAAGGCGAAGTAGATGAGTCCGAAGTCGGGAAATTGAGACTGGGAATGCCTTTGGAAATTAATTTAGGGGCATTGGAAAAGTCGAACTACTCTGCCAAGCTCAAATTCATTGCCCCCAAAGGGATCGAGGAAGAAGGTGCCGTACAGTTTAAGATCGAAGGAGATTTGGTGGTTACCGATACCGCCTATGTACGTGCGGGCTACAGCGCCAATGCATCCATTGTTTTAGAAGAGAAAAAAGATGTACTGGCCATGAAAGAGGCACTTTTGCAATTCGACAAGGAGACCCAAAAACCTTTTGTGGAAATAGAAACAGGTGAGAACGAGTTTGAACGAAAAGAACTTGAATTGGGGGTGAGCGATGGAATCGATGTAGAGATTGTTTCTGGCTTAGAAAAGGATGACAAAATCAAGATTTGGAACGAGTTGGAGCGAAGCGATGATGATGATGATGACCAAGGGTGATAAATAACATCAATCAATAATCAAGAAAATAGAATCAAATGAAATTTAAGTTAACAGCGTTGCTGCTGGTATTTACAATAGGGATGCTATCGGCACAACAAAAGAAATGGACACTCGAGGAGTGTGTTACCTACGCGGTCGAAAATAATTTGTCAATCGCGCAGTTTGAGTTGGATTTGGAAAATGTGGCAATAGATGAATCAGATGCCTTTGGTGCTTTTTTGCCGGATTTAAATTCGAGTAATACACTTTCTAGTAATACGGGTTTTTCAATTAACCCAACCAATAATGCTCCCACGAGTAGTACCGCGAATAACATCAGTGTTGGTATCAGCTCAAACATTACCTTGTACAATGGCTTGCGAAATATTCACAGGCTCAATCGGGCTAAGATGAACACCATTGCCAACCAGTATCGTTTGGATGATTTAAAAGATGACATTCGACTTAATGTGGCCAACTCATATTTGCAGGTGCTCTCGAACAAAGAATCCTTAAAGGTTGCGCGGGCCCAATATGCGGTTACCGAACAAGATTTAAAACGCACCGCAGAACTGGTAGAATCTGGAGTGGTGCCAAGGGGCGATTTACTAGAGATTGAGGCTACTGCCGCAACACAGGAACAGCAGATAGTGAATGGGGAGAGTTTGGTGCTGATTTCCAAGATTAGTCTTGCCCAACTATTGCAGATTACCGATTATGAGAATTTTGACATTGCGGATGACGAATTCGACATTCCGCCGTCTGATATACTATCAAATTCCGCCAAGGTTATTTTTGATAAAGCGTTGACTTTCAGAAATGACATTAAGTTCTCAAAGGCAACTGTTGAATTGGCCGAAAAAGATTTGAAAATTTCCAAAGGCGCCAGGTATCCTTCACTTTTTGGATTCGCCAACTACGGTTCCCGATATTCAGACGTGACCGAAATTCCTAATTCGGAAGGTGCATTCTTTACGCCGAACTTCGTGGATCAGCTGTGGATTTTTGACGGTATTTCGTATGGCGTGCAGTTAAATATTCCCATTTTCAACGGGTTTAGCGTGCGAAACAATATCAACAGAGCAAAGATTGGCCTTGAGAAGGCGAAGTTGCAGTTTGAGCAAGATAAGCTGGATTTGGAAACTACGATACAACAAAGATATGTAGATGTAACTACCTTTTATAAGGCCTATGAGGCGGCCGAAAAGACCTTGGAAGCTCGTCGTTTGGCATACAATTATTCCAAAGAACGCTTTGAGGTGGGGCTCATGAATGCTTTTGATTTTAGCCAAGCGCAATCCAGGGTCGATAATGCCGAAGCGGATGTAGTGCGTACGAAATATGACTATATTTTTCGATTGAAAATATTGGAATTTTTCTTTGGCATTCCTATTTCTTTAAACTAGGCAAAGGGTATCTTTGTACCATGGCGCTTATTTTAAATTTAGAGACAGCGACGACCAATTGCTCCGTTAGCGTTGCCAAAGACGGAATCGTATTGGGAATAAAGGAGCATAATACACCCAATTATTCCCATTCGGAACAGTTGCACGTATTTATAGATCAAGTACTGCAGGAAGCTGGTGTGAAGCTAAGAGAACTAGATGCCATTGCTGTTAGTAAAGGGCCTGGGTCTTACACGGGGCTTCGGATCGGTGTTTCGGCCGCCAAGGGCTTATGCTTCTCTTTGGATATTCCTTTGATTTCGATTCCTACCTTGGAAAGTTTGGCCTATAAGGCCAATTCCGATGGGTATGACTTTATCATTCCGTTGCTAGATGCGCGCCGTATGGAAGTGTATTCAGCTGTTTTTGATGCTGGCCATCAAATAGTTCGGGAGACCAAGGCAGAAATCATAACACCTAATTCGTTTGCTGCCTTTTTCACGCAAGGAAAGGTTTTACTAGTAGGTAGCGGAGCCGAAAAATGTATAGATGTAATCGACAGCGATGCCGTTTCTTTTCAAAGCGCGATCGTACCCTCGGCAAGGGAAATGAGTTTGCTTGCCCCTATCAAATTCATTGCAAGAGAATTTGAAGATGTGGCTTACTTTGAGCCGTATTATCTCAAAGACTTTGTGCTGACCGGTAAAAAGAAAAAACCTGTCTAGAGTTCTTGGTGTTGTGATATAAGAACCAACAATTATCCTGCCGTATGGATCGTTCGCTGCGGAAAAGGTATTTCTATGCCAGCTTCATCAAACCTGTACTTAAGGGTTTCCAGAACATGAAAATGCGCGACCCAAAAATCGTCGTTGTTTGCCCAAAAGCGTAGGGTAAGATTTACTGAATTATCTCCCAATTCCCCCACATACACTTCTGGAACAGGTTCTTTCATAATTCCCTCATGTTCAGCGCAAATTTGTAATAGAATGTCTTTTGCCTTCTTGATGTTCGAACTGTATCCGATGCCTACGTCGATTTTATCCCTACGTGTAGTTTCTGCATTGTAGTTTACAATGTTGTTATTGCTCAGTTGCCCATTAGGAATAATAGCCACCTGATTCCCGAAAGTGTTTAATTTAGTGGTAAAAATCGTAATTTCTTTGACCACGCCGTCTACCCCCTGGGCCGAGATAAAATCCCCGACCCTGAAAGGTCTGAAAACCAGTATAAGCACGCCGCCCGCAAAGTTGGCCAAAGAGCCTTGTAAGGCCAAACCAATGGCAAGGCCAGCTGCCCCTACTACGGCAACCAGCGAAGATGATTTTACCCCCAATTGGGTAACCACTACTACAAACAAAATTACCTTTAAAGCAATATTGATGAAGCTTTGTAAAAACGATTCAAGCGTAAGGTCGTAGTCTTTTCGTTCAAAAAAGCGGGCTACCATGCGATTTATAAAGCGCATCACCCATAGGCCAATAAAGAAAATGAGGATTGCCAAAACTAAATTGGGCAATGCGGCCCATAACCAATCAATAGCATTGTCAATATGTTCCTGATAGTTGGTAAGCTCCTTCATTTTACTAAGGTGTTATAGAGTTTTGTTAAGGGTGCATTGACAGGTCGGCAACGTAAATCAAAATTGTACTTGATCTAATGCTTTTGCCAGCCTTTGCAAAGGTAGTTTACAAACTCCTTCAACGCAGACGTAGATGAGTGTTTCTTCCTCTTTAAAACGACCTTTTAACATTCCCAGTGTTCCCTCTTTTTCTGTGCCGGCAATCAGAACGTTCGGCAGGTAGGCGGCGCCCATTTTTAAGGAAGTGTCCCGATAGGAATTTCCGACGACCGCAATTTCATAAAAAGGTTGGTTTATATACAGTGCCAGTTGCATCCAATTTGCATGGTTTTGGCCTTGTTCCTTAAAATTATCCTGCACATTTTTTAGCATTTGCTTGGCTAATTGCCCGTAGTTTTCCTTTGGAAAAAAGCGCGACAGGCGATACAGGTTTTTAGCCATAATAGAGTTTGAGGCCGGGACCACATTGTCAGAGACTTCGAGCGTTCTGCGAATCACATAATCATCTTGGGTATTGGTAAAATAGAACAAACCGCTGGTGGGGTCCGAAAAGTGCGCTATGCAATAATTGGTCAATGATTTGGCCCGAAACAGCCAGGATTCATCAAAGCTTACTTCGAACAGACCAATATAAGCCTCGATAACGGCGGCATAATCTTCCAGATATCCGTTGAGGGTGCTCTTCCCTTTTTTGTGGTTATGAAAAAGACCACCATCTGGCCGTGTCATATTTTTTTCAATGAATTCGGCATTTTTTATGGCAAGATTCAAATACGCGTCGTTTCCTAAATACCGATAGGCATCTACAAGGCCTTTGAGCATAAGGCCATTCCAAGAGGTCAATATCTTATCGTCTAAACGAGGTGCATTTCTTTTGGCCCGGACTTCGGTCAAAATAGCGATGCATTTGGAAATTGTCGCATCCAATTCCTGTAGAGTTATCGCGTGTTTTTTTGCAATTTCTTCTTTGGAAGCGTCTCGGATCAATATATAATTCCCATGTTCCCAAAGGCCATATCTGTTGATATTAAAGTAGTCTTTGAATATGGGCCAATGTATTCCCAATAAACCTTCTAGCTCCTCTTTTTTCCAAACATAATAGGCACCCTCTTCAAGTTCCCCTTTTTCATCAAGACTGTCTGCATCTAAGGAGGAATAAAAACCGAAGCTATCATCGGTGAGTTCTTCTTGTACAAAATGAATGGTTTGCTCAACCACATTTCTATACAAATCGTTTTTTGTAGCCGCATAGGCTTGCGCATATAAACTTACTAATTGCCCATTGTCATATAGCATTTTCTCAAAATGGGGAACATGCCATTTGGTGTCGACAGCATAACGGGAAAAGCCGCCGCCGAGGTGGTCAAAAATACCGCCCCAGGCCATCTTGGTCAAAGTGGTATGCACATACTCAAGCACCTCTTGATCTTTTTGAGCGGTTCCGTAATGCAGTAAAAAGTTGAGATTTGTGGGCATCATAAACTTAGGTGCCTGTTTGTAACCTCCCAAAAACGTATCGAAGTAGCGTGACCAGTTTTTTACCGCATCTTGCAAAGAAGTTAGTCCAATTATTTCCGAATTGGTCTTATGCTCCACTAAATTAATGGCTTTGATGCCTTGGGCCATTTCCTTGGCATATGCTTGGATCTTGGAGGGATCTTTTTTATACAAATCGGAGAGTTGCACCAAAACCTTTATCCAACTTTCTTTTTTTAAGTAGGTTGCACCCCAGAAAGGGCGCCCGTCTGGTAGCGCCACAATATTTAAAGGCCATCCGCCACTGCCGGTCATCATCTGAAGGGCATCCATATAAATATGATCTATATCGGGGCGTTCTTCGCGATCCACTTTGATATTCACGAAGTTCACGTTCATAATTTCGGCAACCTCGGGATCTTCAAAACACTCATGCTCCATTACATGGCACCAATGGCAGGCGGCATATCCTATGCTAATTAGTAAAAGTTTATTCTCTTTCTTGGCTTTTTCCAATACGGCCGGGCTCCATGCCTCCCAGTTAACGGGGTTGTGGGCATGTTGCAGTAAATACGGGCTGGTCTCATTTACTAGGGCATTCGTGTATTCGTGCTTCATGGTATCGGCTTTTTGAGGGTAGAGTGCCTTTGCGAACAATAGTAGTGCTAAAATTGAAAAGGTTCGTAGCATGCATCAAAACTACGGGAACTAGCTATATAAAAAAAGCACCGGTCCCAGACCGATGCTTTGTATCAAATAGGATAATGAACGCGTTTACTTTACCTCAAAAGTAATCTTCACGTTTACCCTATATTCTTTTAGCTCCCCATCATCTACCGATGCACTCTGTTCGTGGATATATACAGAACGAATGTTCTTTACTGATTTTGATGCGTGCGAGACGGCTTTCTTAGCGGCATCTTCCCAACTTTTATCGGAATTTGCCAATACTTCGATTACTTTTAAAACTGCCATAATTAGTGTTTTTTATATTTACTACAAGGTACCAAAATAATATTTGAAATTTGTACCCAGATGGAGGGAAATTAGCCGTTGATTGCCACTACTTCGTTGACCTTATCTCCCATCATATTTTTGAGCATGGTTTCAATGCCATTTTTAAGGGTGAAAGTAGAGGAAGGGCAACCGCTACAGGCACCTTGAAGTATTACATTTACACGCTTTTCATCTTCCTCATATGACTTAAACAGTATATTTCCGCCATCGCTCGCTACGGCAGGTTTTACATATTCCTCCAGAATATCAATAATTTGTTTGGAGGTGTCATCCAAATCCTTGCTTTTTATCAATTGGGCCGGAGCTTCTTTTGATTTTTGTACAATGCTTTGAGTGGAGGCCACTTCCTTACCATCTGCTATAAAGTCTCGGATGTGTTCTCTTAGCTCCAAAGTGATTTCGTCCCATTCGGCTACATCAAATTTGGTGACGGAAACATAGTTTTCATCGAAGAAAACCTCTTTTACAAAGGGAAAATGAAATAGTTCTTTTGCCAAGGCGGCATCTTTTGCCTCGTCGATATTTTTATATTCCAAGGTTGCCGGAACGATCCGACGGCTCGCCACAAATTTCATCACCGATGGGTTGGGGGTTACCTCTGCATAAACCGTCACAGGTACTTTTTTCGCCGTTTCCTCCTTTTGCTCTTCTATAACTACGGGTTCCCCTTCATTCAAGTATTCGACCATTTGCTGAGCTACTTCATCTTTAACGTCATTCCACTGAACGATGTCGTATTTTTCTAGTGCAATAAAGTTGCCGGAAATGTACACGGTTTTGATAAAGGGAAGATAAAAAAGTTGCTGGGCCAGCGGGGAATTTTTGGCCTCATCTATGTTCTTGAATTCGTAATTGGTATGTTTGGTAAGAAAGTGATTGGTCTCAAATTTGAGAATCGCGGGGTTATTGGTTTCCCGAACAGTAATGTTAAACTCTTTCATAGTAAATCATTTTATGCAAAAATACAATCATTTTTCAAGCCGATTACTATATAATAATGTGGTATTTCATTCGTTATACTTTATATTTAGACGACTTTTATTCCCAAAATCCCATAATGAAGAAACGTTTACTTGTTTTGCTGTCGGTCTTTGCATTTGGTTTTCAGTCTTTTGCGCAGGAGGGTATCCCCGTGTACTTTGATTATCTCGCCGATAATTACTATTTGGTATATCCGTCAATGGCAGGTATTGGTCAGGGAGGTAAAATAAGGGCGACCATACGTCAACAATGGTTCGACGTGCAAGATGCCCCTAACCTTCAAACCTTAAATGCCCATTTTAGACTGGGAGACACCAATACAGGTATTGGCGCTATCATATTTAACGATGCCAATGGTTACCATGCGCAGACGGGTGTTAAATTAACCTATGCTTATCACCTTAAACTTGCAGGAGATGCTAGAGTATTGAACCAACTATCTTTTGGTCTAAGCCCTACTTACCTTCAAAGTAGCTTGGATGAGAGTGAATTTGTTTCGCCCGGAGGTGTGGTAGATCCCGCGATAATTGGGTCCAAAATTAGCGAAGGATACTACAATGTTGATTTGGGAATGTCGTATAACTTCATGGAGTTTTATGGGCACTTTGCAGCCTTGAATCTTTTAAGCACAGAAAGAAGTTTGTATAGGGTTGGAAGGTTAGATCCCAACAATGTGCCCGTTATCGACAATCTAAGACGATATCTGTTCTCGGTAGGGTATACATTTGGTAGAAATGCCGTACAGATAGAACCGTCTGTACTGTTTCAGTTAACTGATTTTACGAAAGAAAAAACATTGGATATCAATGCTAAAATCTATAAAGATGTAGATTTCGGGAGAATATGGGGTGGTATTTCTTATAGAAGAAGTTTCGATGGTGCTCAATTTATAGACGGTGATAACTTTGGCGAGCAACGACTTCAATTGTTTACTCCCATTATAGGAGCGAACATTAAAAATTTCATGGTGTCTTATAACTATTCATATCAGTCTGGGGATATCCGTTTGGATAATGGCGGTTTTCATCAAATTACCTTAGGCTACGATTTTGGACAGCTTGAACGAAAATACGATTGTTATTGCCCAGCGGCACAGTAACAATGAGTACCTTTATCGTTGGTATTTGCTAACAATAGCTTTAAAGCCCTATAACACTTCAAAGGCTATTTTAGTATTGCTTTTAGCGCGAATTTCTATAGATACATCCAAGAAACTCACAAATGAGCGCTCAAGTAGGTAGTTTTAAAGTCTAGAAAGCGATTATTTTCGAATATTAGATAGGTGATTGAAATGGCGGAAGTAACACCACCACCGTTAGTCGATCATCGAGATTTATAATACTCCGACGCCAGCACGACAATTGTACAGGCAGGCCTTTACGAAAAGTATTTAGATAGGTCTGCGTCGAAATCAATGTTTAATTTCCTTTTAATGCCTCGTGGGCTTGCCTCGAGGTAGTTTACTATAAAGATAACCCAAACATGTCCTTTTGGACAAACACTTTGCTCTGGCCCTGAAGGCCCTGAGTGCATAGATAATGTAGACGGTGATGGGAATCCGCTTATTTGCCCTGAATAAAAAAAGTAGGCCTATCTAATTTAGATAGACCCACTTATCAAACACCAACCTACTAACTTCCTCAACCCCTCCCAAGGGAGAAAGTCGAAAAGGTGGTCAAAAACACTACTAGTTTTCCCATGTGTAGTTTTTCTTTTCTGCTTGTTTTTTAATGGCTCTGAGCATAGCCCCTTCTAGTTCTCCTTTATTTTCTTCTTTCTGATTTTTTGCGATATAGGCCTCGCGCTTGGTGTTGAGTTCCTGAATTTCCTTTTGAATTTGTAGGCGTTCTTTCTTTTTTGATTCAATAAAGCTGCTTATTTCATCTTTTGATTTGCCTTTTAATTCTTTGGGTAAATCGTTGTCATCCAATTTTGAGATTTCGATTTTATCCTCTTCCACCGCATCTACCAAATCCCAAGTGGCATTGTTATAGAGGCTCGAACTTTTGCTAACAGCTCTTTTTACGGCTACTGCCTCTTCCATTTCCATAGCATTTGCATCTTGGGTAGATTGCATTTTCATTTTTCGTTGCCCCATGGCGCCATAAGAAACGTAAGTGCGGTTTAATTTTCCGTTTAATTTAATGATGATTTCGTCGTAAGGCGTGTCAATATGCACTACGCGGCGGTTATGATCAATGGCCATATATTCCCCGCCGGTAAGGCTGGCCCCGTTTTTCCAATCGGTGTTGACACCTTGTTGGTAATTGCCGCAAAAAATGGTGTTTACCACCACATCTTTCTCCTTGGCATTGGTCACCGCATCTTTGTAGTTTAACTTCCCTTGATCGAACGGCTCGTTTCCTGCAATAAAGATCATTTTAAGATTATCGGGATTCTTTCCCCAATCAAGCTGCTTTAAGGAAGTTTGTATGACTTCTGCACAGAATTCCTCCCCGCCATTGGTGGTCAGTGAAAACAGTTTTTCGGAGATATCATCGAGATCACCGCTAAAATCTAATACTTGTTGAATATAGCCTTCACGTGACGAAAGATCGTCATTACCGTATTGATACAAGGCGATTTCCAATTTTGGCCGTGCCTCATTTCCACATTTGGCATGGGTAAATTTGTTGACGATGTCCCACAGTTGGGCTTTTGCCTGATTAATGAGTCCATCCATACTATTGCTTGTGTCTAATAATAGGGCAATCTTGACCGTGTTATTGCTCACTTTTTTATCCGTATTTATGGCTTCTGCCACAAGTATAGGAGAAGTGTTGCTCTTTGATTTTAATTCACAGCCATAGGCGGTGGTCATAGTAAAGGCGAGTAAGCCCAAACCTACCATTTGATTTAAATTTTTCATGATGTATTTTATTTATGTTTAATTATAGTTTTGTGCGAAATTTTTCGATCGTTACCGCCAAGAGATAGGCAAAAAGGGTCATAAAAGTGAGTGCGATCATTAATTTTAGATAGGTAATGATGGTCCATTCTAGTGCTATTTTAACACGTTGAAATAAACCAATGGTTACTTCTCTACCTTCGGTCAGGGAGAATTTTACAGTACAGAATTCGTTTTCATCGTCGAAGTTTCCAAGACTTACACCAAGCCCTTGTAGTTGCTGCTCTATGTCTAGGATTCGATTTTCGAGTTGCATGTATTCTTCGATTTTTCCTCCTTTCGATTTTAATTGAATCAATGATTCCCTTATTTTTTCTAGTGATGCTTTTTTTGCATTGAGTTCTTTATATTCATTGGTTTTGTCTTTTTTAGTAATCTGTTTGCGTTGTACTTTTCCTATTTGGATTAATTTTTGGTACAGCGAATCGAATTTTTCTGGTGGAACACCAATTACTAGATTCAGTTTTCGACGCCCATCGTTTCCGGTCTTATCTTCAAACTGCACCAAGCCGTTATGATAGCTTATCTGTTTCCTTATATAAAGTTCTTCTCTCTCGAAATGAGTAGACATGGCACCTATATCTGCTATTTTTTCATATTTCTGATCCATATTGGCTTGTGGCTGCCCGGCATTGGTGTTGTATTTTTTGGAAGCGTAATTTTTTCTTAGGCCCAAGAGGGTTTCGGAAACATCTCCTTGTGCGAATTCGAACTGGGGTGCAGTCACTTTTTTATATCCATAGGCCAAACGGAATAGGAACAATGCTACAAAACACAATAGTAAGATCGCTAGTAATTTTTTGATTCGTTTTTTTAAAAATTGTCTCATCGGTATGTTCATTTATAGGGTAAAAGTATCAGTGAAGTTTTTCTTATAAAACCACCATTGAGTTAAGTATCCCTTTCGATGAGTGAAGTCACCTTTGCGTTTTGTGAAGCGGGAAAATGCCTGGTTAAAACTATTGATCCGGTGTTTTTCGGATTTTTTAGTACCGCATAAATCCGCTAAGTTTACGTTGTTTAAACAATCAGATGTTGAAGTTTTATAACATACTTGTATTTGTTCTTCTAGCAAGTACTGCGGTCTTTGGTCAGGTATCGGAGGTAGTGGGAAAGATAGAGGTTAGAGGCGCTGTAAAGGGCAAGGATAATCATGTGCCGATTTCAGGGGTTAATGTTGAGACAAATTCAGGCGCATATACCCGCACCGATGGTCTGGGAGAATTTAAGATAAAAGCTGCAATTGGTGACGAATTAATTTTTGAAAGCGCTCAATTTAAGACTGTGCGCTATACTATCAAAGACGGTCAGGATATTGTTGTTTTAGTAGAAGGTTATGCAGAGACCAATAAAGGGTTGGGTAAAAGGAATAGCATGGCTAGCGGCGGGGTACTACATCAGTCTTTTTTAGATTCTGCTGAGGTTTACAAGCAAAGTGATATCAGGCAAAGTATAGACTTTATTACCCAATCGATTGCTCAGCTTGGCAAACGGGCCGATAAGAAACTACTGGCAAAATCACTGGTTACCTTAGGTGAAATCTACATATACCACCAACAGTATGATCTTGCCATCGCCAATTTAGAAGATGCGCTAGATGCAAATAAAGCAACAAAAACTAGCCTCTTGTTAGGCAGGGTGTATATCCTGAACGAAGATTTTAAAGAGGCAAAAACGGTTTTGACGCCAATGCTGAAAGTGCGTGGTATGGTTCCTTACCAAAAAGTGGCGCTTTATGAATACTTAGGAGATGCGGAAAAAGGCATGGGAAATACTGCTATGGCCGTATCGTTTTATGAGGAAGGTTTAAAGGTGGCAAGTAAAAACCAGATTTCACCCAAAATGGCCGATTTGAATTCTAAAATCGCAGATGCCTATGCTGGGGACGACCAAGGTGTAGAGGCGGAAGGTTTTTATCAAAATTCATTGAAGTTGGCCGAAAAGCAAGCCCCGCAAAGATCTATTCAGGAAAAAGAAAAGGTAGCTGACTTTTACAATTTTAAAAATCGATATCCCGAGGAAATTCAGATGCGGAAACGAAGTTTAGATGAGTTAAAAAAGATTCCCAAGGCAAAGGTAGAACGTAGATCGGCAACCCTCAATTCCGACTCGATTACGGCGCAGCGTATCAACTATAAAATAGCGAACGCTTATATCGCCCAGGACAAATACGATGAGGCGGTGCCGTATTTGAAGAAGAGTATTGTTGAAGCCAATGAAGATGAAGATTTAATTGTACAAAAAGATGCTACTAGAAAATTATCGGAAATTTATGAGTATCGAGGCGACTATACCAAGGCCTTTAAAACATACCAAGAGTATGTTGCTCTGGTAGATACACTCTATGTCAAGAAAGAACAAGAGTTGTCGAGAGCGGCACGATTTAATAGGGAAATCGTTTCAAAGCAGAGCAGAATATCCGGCTTGGAAAAAGAACGGGAACTGTCAGATAGTAAGTACGACCTTGCATTGACAGAACAGCAATTGGTCGAAGAAAATTACAAACGGCAGAAATGGGTGATCTACTCCTTGATATTTGGGATGATTCTGCTTGGATTGGCCGCTTTTTTCTTTTACAGGAGTAACCAACAACAAAAATTGACCAATAACTTACTTGCATTGAAATCGCTGCGTTCTCAGATGAATCCCCATTTTATTTTTAATGCACTCAATTCGGTAAATAATTATATTGCAAAAAGCGATGAGCGTAGTGCGAATCGGTATTTAAGTGAGTTTTCTACTTTAATGCGATCTGTGCTTGAAAATTCGGAAGAAGACTTCATACCCCTTTCCAAAGAGTTAGAATTATTGCGACTATACGTGAAATTAGAGCACTCCCGTTTCCCGGAAAAATTCAATTATGAAATTAATATAGATGCGCAGGTAGAAGTAGATGCTTTTCAAATACCGCCCATGTTGTTGCAACCGTATATAGAAAACTCAATATGGCACGGACTGAGGTACAAAGAAGAGAAAGGGTACTTACACATCAATTTGGTTCAAAAAGACAAAGAAACACTTGCCATTACCATTTCTGATAACGGTATAGGTAGAAACAAGTCGGCCGCTTTGAAAACTCAGAACCAGAAGAAGCAAAAATCAAAAGGCATGGGAAATATCAAGAAGCGAATCGCTATTTTGAACGATATGTACAAAGACAAAGTAGATGTTGATATATCCGATTTGTTAGACGATGGCACGGGTACCAAAGTAGAATTCATGCTTAAAAAAGATTAGGGGCGTTCAAAGCAATAAAATGGTTTGTTCAAGGAATAACGCAAAGGAAACAATGAAAAAATGATGCTAAAAACGATCATAGTAGAAGATGAAGCGAATAGCCGTGAAATTTTACGCAATTACTTGGCTAAATATTGCCCCGAGGTACAATTGGTGGGCGAGGCGGCCTCTATTCAAGAGGGATTGATTCTTATTCAAAACAATGACTTGGATCTTGTTTTTTTGGACGTAGAAATGCCCTTTGGTAATGCTTTTGACCTGCTTGACAAGGTGCCCGAACGTACGTTTGAAACCGTTTTTGTAACAGCTTATAATCAATATGCTGTTGACGCGCTAAATAATCACGCTGCTTACTATTTGATGAAACCCATCAATATTGATGAGCTTATAAAGGCGGTAACCTATGTCATCGAAATAAGACAAAAAGAGGATGCTTTAGAAAATCGCGTATTGCAACCCAAACTTAAGTCGGTTGAAGGTAAGATTACATTGCCACAACAAGATGGTTTTCAAGTATTGAATGTAAAAGACATCCTCTATTGCAAGGCCGATGACAACTATACCCAAATTTATCTTGAAAACAAAAAAATATTGGTTAGCAAGACCCTTAAATATTTCGAGGAGGCGCTGTCTGACTTTGCCTTTGCACGCATTCATAAATCGTATTTAGTAAATGTGAACGAAGTAGTCAAGTATCGCAAAGGGAAAGGGGGCAGTGTGGTGGTTTCCAATGGTAAGGAATTACTGGTCTCTGCTTCTAAAAAGAAAGAGCTGTTGGCCTATTTTTGAAATTTGGCAGCTGCCTACAAATAGGTATTGATTACTGAGCGTTTTTTAGCTATCTAAACTAAACTTTAAATATGATTATTAAGACCATAAACGGTAAAACCCCGCAACTAGGCGAAGACTGCTATATAGCCGAAAATGCCACAGTAGTTGGGGAAGTGACGATGGGAGACCAATGCAGTATTTGGTTCAATGCGGTGCTGCGGGGCGATGTTCATTTTATCAAAATGGGTGATAAAGTGAATGTACAAGACGGTGCCGTTGTGCATTGTACCTATAAGAAGTCGCCCACAACGATAGGAAATAACGTTTCCATTGGCCATAATGCAATTGTACATGGTTGCACCATAAAAGACAACGTGCTGATAGGTATGGGGAGTATCGTGATGGATGATTGCATTATCGAATCCCATAGTATTGTGGCGGCCGGAGCGGTTTTAGCGAAGGGAACCCATGTGCCCGAGGGAACCATATTTGCAGGAATACCTGCAAAAAAGATCAAAGATATAAGTCCAGAACTTAGCAGCGGAGAAATTGATCGTATTGCAGAAAGTTATGTAATGTACTCAGGTTGGTTTAAGGAAGACAGGTAGTTCTTTTTCCTATTTTTTCTATGATCCGAGGTACTTTGCGCTGGTTTTGTGATGAACATGTAAAACGATAGATCTAAAACACTAAATTTGCGCCATTAAAAAAAAGAAAATGAACGCATATATATTTCCGGGGCAAGGGGCTCAGTTTGTTGGTATGGGGCTTGATCTTTATGAGAACTATCCGGTTGCACAAGAGTTATTTGAGCAAGCGAACGAGATCCTTGGTTTCTCGATTACCGATATTATGTTCGAGGGCGAAGTCGAAAATTTGAAGCAAACAAAAGTGACGCAGCCCGCCATTTTTTTACATTCCGTCGTGTTGCGAAAAGTAATGGGTGATACCTTTAAACCAGATATGGTAGCAGGGCATTCCCTAGGAGAGTTTTCGGCTTTGGTAGCGAATGGAGTACTTACATTTGAAGATGGTCTTCGTTTAGTGGCGCAACGTGCCTTGGCCATGCAGAAAGCCTGTGAATTGAAACCGGGAACAATGGCGGCGGTTTTGAGTCTAGAAGATGCGATAGTCGAAAAAATTTGTAAAGAAATTCCCGGGATAGTGGTCGCGGCAAATTACAATTGCCCAGGGCAATTGGTCATATCGGGTGAAGTAGATGCCATAGCAGCGGCTTGCGAAAAAATGAAAGAGGCTGGTGCCAGAAGGGCGCTAGTGCTTCCGGTAGGGGGGGCATTTCATTCACCTTTGATGCAACCGGCACGAGAAGAGTTGGCGTCTGCAATAGAAACAACAACTTTCAGCATACCTAGCTGCCCCATTTATCAGAATGTTACCGCAAATGCAGTGACAGATCCGATAGAAATCAAGAAAAATCTGATATCTCAGTTGACCGCGCCTGTGAAATGGACACAGAGTATTCAACAAATGGTAGTTGATGGTGCCGCTTTGTTTACCGAAGTAGGTCCGGGAAAAGTGCTTCAAGGATTGGTCAAGAAAATCTCAAGAGAAAGCGAAACTACATCAGCAGTAATCGAGTAGACCATCATGTCGTTCAGCGGATAATCTTATATTTAAGCCTATTATTTCAGGTGGTGGCTGTTTTTTTTAGTATCATTGAGGCCCATTTTATACGAGAACCTGCTGCTAGGCTTAGATGTTGAATTCATGATAGTTCAATAGAACAGCAATGGAATTGAAAAGAAAAACTGGTTTTTCTACCGAGAAAAACCACTCTATATTTAAAATATGCCTGTTTTTGTTGGTTATTTTT
>CALLVX010000084.1 GCA_938010765.1 uncultured Flavobacteriaceae bacterium
CGGGTATAACGCCACGAAGTTTGGAGTGGTCGGTTTTACCCAGGCCGCTATGCTCGATTTACGCAAGTACGATATCAAAGTATCTACCATTATGCCGGGTTCGGTAGCAACCCATTTCAACGGGAATGAACCTGCCGAAAAGGATGCATGGAAGATACAACCTGAAGATATTGGGGAATTGGTCTTGGATCTCTTAAAAATGCACCCGCGTACCCTACCCAGTAAAATAGAGGTACGCCCTTCGCGCCCCGATTTAAAATAATTTTTGAGATAGCGTAACAGGAGACTCAGATAATATCTTTGTTCTTTCCTCTTTTTTCTATATCCTCAACCCTATACCTCCTTTTCGAGAATTGGAAGTTCCGGATTACAGATTTCCAAAATCAAGGCGATAAGTTGTTCTTTGAAGTGCTCGATGGTGTCTTGATCAATGGACAAATTTTTGTTTCTACTCATGCGTTTTTCCTTGGTGGCAAAGGACAAAAGTCCTGCTTTGAGATTTTTAAAGGAAAAGATGCCCGCTTCAATGGTGGTAATAGGATGTTCTTGGTCATACATAAAAGCATAACAGAGCAGTTGAAAGGCCTTGCTATAGTCATAAGAAGTGATCAAATCATCCCAGGCCACGATTTCTACCTGGGAAGAAAGTACTTTTCCGGTCTTGTAGTCGATAATTCGAATAACACCATCATAGGTGTCTATACGGTCTAATTTGCCCTTTAAGACCACAGGAAAATTTAGCATTGGAATGGAGATAGTGCGACGTAATTTTTGTTCAAGGGCCAAGATTTTGATTTCATGCTGCGCTACTTCGTCTATTTCAAGGTCGATAAAGTTTTCTACATAGCGAAGTACTACCTTAAAGGCGATCAGGTTTTTGCCTCTACTGATATCCCCATCCAAATAACTCTTGGCAAAATGCTTTTGTACGATGGGTTCTAGATTTTTTTTGGCTGCGACAAGTGTTTCTTTTTTAAGAACTTGCCCAATAAAAGGGATATAGATTTCCTCAAGGGTGTCATGAACAATGGTGCCAAAAGTATTGGCAGCCACCGTTTCTTCTACATCTAACAAATCATCGATTTTTAAGAGATTTCGTGTGTAAAAATCCATGGGATTACGAATGTAATTGCTTAGAGAGGTCGGGGAAAAACCAGCACCGGCATGGTCTTTTATCAATTGCATCATCCCAGTGTCTTTCGAAATCTTTTCCAGGGTTTTTGCGGTAGGGGTAATAGCTGGCGATGCAATACGTTCGGTAATATAGGGGTGCATTTTTTCATCGGTCAGCAACTGCCGAATAAGCCTGCTTTTTTCCCCGCCTTCAAGCACATCGGGTTCGGTGTTATAGAGGAGGTATACCTTTTTGGCCCGTTGTAATAAGCGATAGAAATGATAGGTATACACCGCATCTTTCTCTTTGTAGGTGGGTAGGTTGAAGTATTTTTTTAAATCGAAGGGAATAAAAGAATTATTCGATTTCCCTGCAGGGAGAATACCTTCGTTTACCGAACTAAGGATAACCGTTTCAAAGTCGAGATTTCGACTTTCTAACATTCCCATAATCTGCAACCCTTGTAATGGCTCTCCTTGAAAATCGAGGGTTTGGGAAGAAAGTAGTTCTTTGTATAAACTTAAAAGCGATTTTAGGTCGCTGATAAAACTATATTGTGCTATAAGATCTTGCAGCTGGTTGAACAAGGTGTAAAAGCGATACACATATTCCATTGAAAGAGCATCTTCTTTAGAAGATAACTTGTCTCGTAGGGCCAAGAGCAGTTCAAGACACTTTTCTACGAAGTGGCTCGGGCTTGGCTGTTCTTCAAAAAAGAGAGTGGCCACCACTGGGTCATGGTCTACGGCTGTCTGAAGTTGAAAGGGTGTGGTGTAGGCCCAATTGTTGTTTTTTATGGTCTCGCAAAGTATTGCTGCTTTATTCGTTTCCCCGTCGGTCAACAAAGTGTGCAGGTAAGGGTGGGCCAATAAGGCCAGAATAGGTTGATAGAACCAGCCTTTCGGATCTCGATTGATATAGAGCGAAATGTATTGCACAAACAATTCTGCCAAAGGTGTTTTGCTCAAAGGATAACCCATTGTGATATTCACATCGGGAATTTCTGCGGGAACGGCATTTAGTATCGGGTTCAATAATGTTTCATCACCAAGCACGACCGCCGTGGTTTTTAAAAGCTTTGGATCTGTTTGATAAATACCTTTAAGAAGAGTACCTATATATTTGGCTTGGGAGACATTTTTAGGCACTCCGATGATCTCTACCTGCTTCGATGAAGTGTAGTGATTGCTAAGGCCATTTAAATGATGTTCCTGAATATATGGCCATGTTCGTTGGTGTTGGCGTATGAAGAGCCCGGCATCGTGCACAGGGTCCTCTAAAAAATAACGATCAAGGTCCCAATAAATTTCAGCAATGCCTTTACTAAGAATTCGTTGGATTATTTTTGATTCGGCTGTGTTGAGCGCATTGAAGCCAATAAATATATGGGTCGTTTGCGGATGTTTTTTTAAATATACTTCGAGCTCTTTGCAAGCCGTTCGATATACAAGGCCTTGGTGGCCAATACCCTGTTCCAACAGCTTTTGATTAAATGCATGATAGAGCGCATCTAGCTTGTTCCAAAAAGCCAGATAGTCCTCCATCATTTGTGTTTTCTCGGCTTCGGGCGACCAGATGCTTATTTCCTGAATGGCCGATAGATTAGTAAATAGCTGATCGGTGTCGATGAGATAGCGATCAATTTCATTAAAGTCTTGTAAGAGGGTCTGGCCCCATTTGGAAAAGACGTAAAAGCTATCTTTCTCTCCTTTGATAAGTTCGGAGTAAGTGCTGTAAAGCTCAAAAAGCTGTTCGGTGTTGGTAGCGTAAGACAAACCGGAAAGTTCCTCTACAAACCCTTCGATACTAAAAATATCCGGGGCGAAAGAAGGTACAAGGGTTTTTTGGGTGAGTGCGTTTCGTACAAAGGTACCGGCTCTCTTGCTGGGAAGTACGAAAACTAGGTTTTCCATAGAAGCGTACTTCTTGGATAACGCTTCGACAACTTCCTCCAAAAAACTTTGCATAGGCAAAAATAAAAAAAGCCCTGACGTTTACAGTCAGGGCTCTTAATTTATTTAAAGTTTAGAAACTTACTTGATCAAGTTGATTTCTACCCTTCTATTTTCTTTTCTTCCTTTGGAAGTTTTGTTGTTAGCGATTGGTCTGTCCTCACCGTATCCAGAGGCAGTCAATCTGTCTGCACCAATTCCTTCAGCGATTAAGAAGTCTCTAACAGCATTTGCTCTAGATTCAGAAAGCACTTGGTTGGTTTTAGCACCACCTTGGCTATCAGTATGACCTTCAACAGAGAACTTAGCTGTTGGGTACTCTCCTAAGATTCGGATAATGTCAACCATTACTGCAGTAGACTCAGCTTTGATAGAAGACTTACCAGTATCAAACAAGATGGTCTTGGCATAGTCGTTCAATTGCTTCTGAACTTCTTCAGTTACTTCAGGACAGCCGTTGTTAGCAACGGTACCAGCTACATCAGGACAGTTATCATCTTTGTCTAACACACCATCACTATCTTTATCGGCCCAAGGACATCCTTTGTTCTCGGAAGGACCGGCTTCGTTAGGACACTCATCGTCTTTATCTGCAACACCGTCACCGTCAGCATCAGGACAACCAGCAAGGTTAGCCAAGCCAGCTTCGCTAGGACAAGCATCGTCTTTATCTGCAACACCGTCACCATCAGCATCAGGACAGCCGTTCATTTCAGCAGAACCAGCTTCGTTAGGACAGCTATCTTTGCTATCTTCGATTCCATCGCCATCAGCATCAGGACAACCGTTGAAAGCTTCCAAGCCAGGAACTTCAGGACAAGCATCGTCTTTGTCATAGATTCCGTCATCATCAGTATCAGTACCACCGAATTTAACAGCGATACCTGCAAGATGTTGCCAGTGCTTTACACCGTAATCTTCGAAGGCATGCTTGTAACCAGTTTGAAGTGTAAGACCTAGGTTTTCAGTAAACCAGAAGTTTGCACCGATTCCTGCATTCACAGTACCAGCTCCGATTTCATCTACCCAAGTATAACCCCCACCAACTTCGATGAAAGGATCTACAACTGTATTTTTAAGGAAAGCATATTTGATGGTACCATCTATAGCGTAATGAGAAAGGTCATCTACTTTGGTATCTCCCAATTTGGTAATTCTATTTAAAGAACCTCTAGCACCAACAGAAAAACCATCGCCTACAGATTTAGACACCGCCAAGTACGAAATGGAAGGAAGAATATTCCAATGGTCATTCACATTGAATAACTCATTTCCAAAAGAACTTCCATCACCCGTAGGATATGTGTCTATGGCATTTGCCCCAAAACTAACCTGCCAAGGGTTATTCTCGTCTTGAGCTTGGATGCTGTTAATACCTACAAAAAGCAGGACAGCCATCAATAATTTGCTAAGATGTTTCATGTTCAAATTTTTAAGTTTAAGTGTTTATCAGCAGCAAATGTAAGTTGTTAATTATTATTAACAAAATCAATTGTTTATTTTTTTTAACGCGTTTCATGCCCTAAACCGTGCATTTAAACGATCTTTAAAAGTTTGCCAACTTCGGTAAACGCTTGTACGGCCTTGTCTAAATGTTCGCGTGAATGGGCTGCGGATAATTGTACGCGTATTCTTGCTTTTCCCTTAGGAACTACCGGATAAAAGAAGCCGATTACATAAATACCGCGCTCTAACAGCATGTTGGCCATTTCTTGTGATAGCTTCGCATCATATAACATTACGGGCACAATGGCCGAATCTCCATCAATGATATCAAAACCGGCCGCCTTGATTTCTTTTTTAAAGTAAGCAGTATTTTCTGCTAATTTATCACGTAAGGTCGTATCGTTCTTTAACATATCAAAGACCTTTATAGAAGCACCGACAATGGCTGGGGCCAGGGAGTTTGAGAACAAATAAGGGCGAGATCGTTGGCGCAGTAACTCAATAATTTCTTTTTTCCCGGTAGTATAGCCCCCCATGGCACCGCCCAGTGCTTTCCCGAGCGTACCGGTTATAATATCGATTCGGCCCATGGCGCCTTTCTCTTCCAACGTTCCGCGCCCTGTTTCTCCGATGAATCCGGTGGCGTGGCACTCATCGATCATCACAAGGGCATCATATTGGTCGGCAAGGTCGCATATCTGATCCAATGGCGCCAAGAGGCCATCCATAGAAAATACCCCATCGGTAACAATTATCTTAAAGCGTGCCCCATCTGAATTGGCCTGTTTTAATTGCGTTTCTAAGTCGGCCATATTGCTATTGGCATACCGATAGCGTTTTGCCTTACAAAGGCGCACCCCATCGATAATAGAGGCGTGGTTCAACGAATCGGATATGATGGCATCCTCGGCCCCCAAGAGGGGCTCAAATACGCCTCCGTTTGCATCAAAGGCAGCTGCATATAATATGGTATCCTCGGTGCCGTAAAAGTCGGCGATCGTTTTTTCCAAGGTTTTATGAATGTCTTGCGTACCGCAAATAAAACGTACCGACGACATCCCAAAACCATGGGTATCGAGCGTATCCTTGGCTGCCTTTACCACCTCGGGGTGAGATGACAGCCCCAAATAGTTGTTTGCGCAAAAGTTGATTACTTCTTCCCCCGTAGAAATGCTGATGACCGCATCTTGCGGAGAGGTAATGATGCGCTCTTTTTTATATAGGCCATCCTTTTTTATTTGTTCAAGTTCTTTTTGAAGGTGTTGTTGTATTTTTCCGTACATAATTATTAGGGTATAAATTCAGGTGTAATTAGTTCGTTAATATAAATAATGATCTTGTTTTCTACAACATACCCCATTTGTTCTAGCACTCGGGCATAGGTATTCAATTGTTGATGGTACGAAGCGTTCTTTTTTCCGGTTTTGTAGTCAAGTATGGTTGCCTTCTTTTCTTCAATGACCAATCTGTCGGGGCGTACCAATTGTCCGTTTTCTGTAATGATATCCTTCTCGTTCTTAATAATGTTTCCGTCCGAGAAATAACGCGCTAGTTGTGGGTGTTCTACAATTTCTTGAATTGTGGTTCGAACTGAAGCTACCTCTTCGTTCTTTAAATTTCCTTTTCGCGATAGTAGCGATAGGGCACTTTCAATATCCTTCGGAGTCTTGATCAATCCCATCGCAAGGTGTATCAAATTCCCTTTTGAAAGGGCGGCCGCCCTTTCGGTATCCCACAGGTTATCCGATTTGGTCAAAATTTTGAAACCGGTACGTTCTTTTTGGGTATAAGGGAACGAAATTTTGGGTTGAAGGGGCGGGGGTATGTTGTGGGTTTCTTGAAAGCTTCCAAATTCAAAATCACGTTTCGTTTCATCCCAATGCCCCATCTCCTGTAAATAGTTAATGAACAGACCGGAATAGTAATCGGTATTCGGAGCTCCCTTTTTATCGAGTTGTTTTCGGGTGATTATGAAGAGGGCCTTTTCTGCCCTGGTCAAGGCGACATACAACACATTAAAAGCGTCAAGCTCCATTTTTTGTTCCTCTTCTCGATATCGTTGTTGGGCCTTTTCCCCATATTGTATTATTTCTTTTTTTTCGCTAAAAAGTAAGGCTTCGAACCCTTCGTACTCGTTGGGGTCTACAGGGAGCCATATCTTTTTATCCATTCTTTTGTATAGATGTTCGTTGGCATACGGGAAAATAACAATTGGGAACTCAAGTCCTTTGGCTTTGTGAACGGTCATGATTTGGACTGCATTCAAATGGTCGGGGGCACTAAGGCCCAATGAATCTTTTTTCTTTTCCCAATACGATAAAAACACGTGCAGCCCGGTCCCGTCTTTTTGTTCTACCTCTAAAACCACATCCATTAAAAAGATAAGATAGGCGGCGGCATCTTTGGCAAGGTCGAATTGCTTGATTGCCAGTTCCAAGCCGTCATAGACCGATTTTCGCCGAACAGAGCGCAGGTCAAAACCATATACTTCTTTTAGCAGCAGCGCCGGGTTTTCCAAATGTGACGCTATGAATTCGTGTCGCCGTTCTTTTATTTTTGATAGATAGGCAAGTACTTTGTAGCGGGCGGCAAGATCATCCGGTTGATTTTGGTACATTAAAAGGTCTATCAAAAAGCGCACTTCTTCACTACTTTTTAATAGCAGACTTTCCGAAGATATTACGGGAATTTGACATTCGGTAAGATGTTGGGCTAGCTGCACTCCATCTTTATTATTACGCACCAGAATACAGATGTCGGCATGCGGATGTCCTTTTCCCAATACCGTATATACCTTTTCAATGACCGCATTGGCATACAACTCATTTTTTGTTTGAATTTCATCATCCTCATCAACAAACGTTAATTGAACGAACCCTCCCTTTTTATTATTTGGTAATTGTGCATTACCATCAATAAAGAGCTGTTGGTACAATTCGCTGTTCAAGAAGGGCGCTGTGGCCTTAAAAAAAGCATTGTTGAATTGTACGATTGCTTCATGACTGCGATAATTTGTGGGCAGGCTATATACCTCTTGCTCTATTACAAAGGGGTAATCGCGTTTTAAAATGAGATCTAGAAATTGTTCCGCGCGACCGCCTCGCCAGCGATAAATGGCTTGTTTTGCATCCCCGACCAAGAAGAGCGAGCCGGTTCTGCCTTGTTCATCCTGGCTCTCCAACCCATTCCCCAGTAATGGTTTAAGGTTTTCCCATTGCATGGCAGAAGTATCCTGAAACTCATCAATAAAATAATGCATGTATTTTTCTCCTAGCCTTTCATATATAAAAGGTGCGGGCTGATCTTTGATCTGTTTGGAAATAATACCATTGAATTCCGAGATAGAAAGCTGGTCGCGTTCTTGCTGAAGTTGCTTCACCTCTTGTTGTAGCCTATTGAGAACGGTTAATGGAACTATATTGCTGTAGGCATTTTTAAAACGCGCGGTTTCGTAGAACGCTTTTTGTAGCGTATGGAAATGCATGGTGAACTGAGGGTGCAGCCTATCAAGAATTGTCTTGGTATCTTCATTACAGCTCTTATTATATAATGGGGTATCTGAAAAAGTCTTCTTCCACCCAGCATCGAAATCGATATGCAGATCGCCATTTGCGATTTTTTGCATGAAGTTGGGAAACCAACTTCTGGTAAAATCTGTGAACTGTAACCCATTTTTCGAGATAAGTGTAAGGCAAGCATTGGCATTAAACACCATTTCTTTTTCGAACTTGGCACGCCGTTGTTTTAGAATCTTTTTTAGGGTTAAAAATTCAGGAATCTTTTTCCCTTCTAACTTTTCTAGTTGCGGTGCGTGATTTTCGCTAAAAAGTAGTTTTCCTATTTTGGCAAGGTCTAAGGCTATGTCCCAACTTTTGTCGTCGTCAATTTTTTCAAAAGCAAACTCGATCAATATCTGGGTCAGTAAAGGGTCTTCTCCTGCTTTTAGGATAAGACGTGACACGGCCTCACTTAATAACAACTCATTGTCGAGTACCACCTCAAAATTTTGTGGGAGTTTTAGGTCTTTGGCAAACGTGCGAATAAGCCGATGTGTAAATTTATCGATGGTAGCGATATCGAAAAAAGCATAGTTGTGCAGAATCTCTTTTAATGTATTTCCCGATTTTATGCGAAGCGTCTCCGAATCGAGTAGCAATTCTTGTTGCACATCTAGAAATAAAGGGCTTGCAAGATTTACATCGAAAGTGCGGCCAAACTCAAAAAGACTGTCCAAAATGCGGTGTTTCATTTCCCCAACGGCCTTGTTCGTGAAGGTCAATGCAAGTATTTTTCCAAAGCTTTTTGAAGAGGAAAGAACAATTTTAAGATATTCCTTCGTTAAAGTGTGGGTCTTACCAGCGCCTGCAGAAGCATTGTATATTTTAAATGGACTACGCATCACCTTTATTTTATTTGCAAATTAAGCATTGCTGCGATGCAATTCTTTTTTCTGATTACAAATATCAAATATCAAATATCCATTTTTCAACCTCCTGCTTTTTTTGACTTTTGTATCCTTGAGGGTTGCGAAAGTATACGGATATCGCATGTTTATCCAAGACATTTGCAAAAGGTTCTTAACAAATTATTAAAGAAATATGTTTGTTAAAAAACGTAATTTTGAGCAACAGGATAACTTTAACTTAAAAACAACAACATTATGGCTTTTGATTTACCACAACTACCATATGCGTACGATGCATTAGAACCAAACATCGATGCGCGCACTATGGAAATACATCATACGAAACACCACAATGGGTATACCACGAAATTGAATGGGGCAATTGAAGGAACCGATCTGGCTTCACATTCAATTGAGGATATCTTGAAAAATCTTGATATGACGAACGGAGCTGTTCGCAATAACGGAGGCGGGTTTTACAATCATTCGCTTTTTTGGGAAATTATGGCACCCAATGCTGGCGGACAACCATCTGGAGATTTAGCTGCTGCTATCGATACAGCTTTCGGATCCTTTGATGCGTTCAAGGCGAAGTTTAGCACGGCCGCCGGTACCCGATTCGGCTCTGGATGGGCTTGGCTATGTGTTCATAAAGGCGGTGCCGTAGAGGTTTGTTCTACTCCAAATCAAGACAACCCGTTAATGCCCGGAACTGGTTGCGGAGGGTTTCCGATTGTAGGATTGGATGTTTGGGAACATGCATATTACTTAAACTATCAAAATAGAAGACCCGATTATGTCAGTGCATTTTTTAATGTAATCAATTGGGACAAAGTATCTGCTTTATACGAGGCGAACAAGTAACATTCTTCTTAAAATAAAAAAAGCCGTCCTGTAAATTTACAGGACGGCTTTTTTATACCAGACTATTTGGAAATAAAATAGAAAAGGGCGGAGAAGTCTCCACCCTTTTCGTCCCAAATCTTACCATAAACTTAACCTACTTATGCTATGGCAATACTAAATTACTGGTATTGTGGGAAATAAAAAAGAAATTTCAATAAATTTTAAGTGTTTTTTGTTGCCCCATTTATAGAAGTACTAACAAAAAAGTGGGGTTAACCTTGTTAAATACAGGGGATTGGGCAATAAAAAAGGCGGAGTAAAACTCCACCTTTTTTCCCCAAATCTTACCATGAACTTAACCTACTTATGCTATGGTCCTCCAAAAGTAGACCGAAATGATACCCAAAAAAAAGGTTTTAGATGAATGTACGTTTAATGGGATGAAATACGCAAGCCGATTTATTTACCTACAAATGAGAAGGAAAAAAATCGGGTTTGAGCGATTTAAACAATCCTTGTATGGCCCTTGCTTTTCTGAAACCGGAAAAACTGAAAATGGACATACGATGTAAAAAAGAGGTCAGGCAAAGGGGGAAGTAAAGAAGATCCGATAGTTGTGGGTAGGTCAACATGTTCGGGGCAAGCTCACTAGGTATTCTGAACGAAATAACTTTAGAATTTCGAGGCGAACCTAGGAACCTGAGTTCGATTAATATTATTTGATTTTTGGTAAGAAAAAAGATAGATTTTCAGTAAATTAAAGTGTTGAAATTCAATTCATTAATATAAAAATCTATCTATGATAATCTACTCTAAAGTTACTGAAATTTTCTGTCTAGTCGATGAATTTTGCACGGAATATGGCGATGTTGTCGATAGGTCCCTTATCGGTAGCAAGGCTAAGCGCCCTTGGGTAATGTCGCAAAGTGAGATTATCACCATAGCAGTCATCTTCCTATTGAGCGGTTTCAGGACCTTCAAGCATTTCTATCTACACTATGTCAAACTACATATGAAGGATGACTTCCCCGTTACGGTCTCCTAAAACAGGTTTACTGAACTGATGCAACAAAACCCGATGGCAATGACCCTGTTTCTGAAGACTTGCTGTTTGGGTGATTGCTCTGGTGTTTCGTTCATAGACTCGACCCCTGTAAGGGTCTGCAAGAACAAGCGTATCAATAATCATAGGGTATTCAAGGGTATAGCAACTACTGGAAAGTCGACCATGGGCTGGTTCCATGGCTTTAAGCTGCATATCATCATAAATGACAAAGGGGAAATATTGAATTTCACGATAACCCAGGCAAGTGTCGATGATAGGGAACCGCTCAAAAAAGAACGGTTCTTGAACAAGATATACGGAAAGCTCTTCGCAGATAAAGGCTATATTGGAAAGAGCTTGGTAGAAATGCTCTTTATCGATGGTGTGCAGCTTATCACATCTATCAGGAACAATATGAAAAACTTCCTGATGACAATGACCGATAAGATACTATTGAGAAAACGTTCGGTAATTGAAACGGTAAACGATGAACTAAAGAATATTAAAGAATATCTGCCAAATAGAACATTCAAGACATAGAAGCTTCGGTAACTTCTTGGTAAATATTATCACAGGCCTTATTGCATATAGTTTCCTGCCAAAAAAACCAAGCATCAAATATCATACTGTTAAAACAAATCAGCTTATCCTTTTTTAATCGAACTCAGGTTAGGAGCAACATGCCAGAGGCGGTCAGGTTCAAATCTAGGGTATCGAGTAACAAGCAGCTGTTGGGGCAAATGTTCCTGAGCGAATGGAAGTAAGGATTTTTAATGAATTTAAATTTTTCATCGTATGTAAATTGGAATAAGAATGAAGAGCGCCATGGGCGGTCCACGAAATATCAAGTTTCGCATGGTCCTATGACCATTTCCTATTTGTTGGAAATCCTATATATCGTTTTTTGTGTGCCGTATGTTTTCCTTGGTAAGTAGTTACATATAGAACCATGGTTATGGGCCATTTTATTTTTGTTTTTAAAAGTCGTGAATTAAAAATGAGATGGGCGAAAAGGGTCGCAAACAAGCATGTGTTGGTCCAAATTTCACAATTAAATTACAATAAACTTTCCCACGCTAAAAAGTGAGGGGGTCCAAAAGGAATCCATAATAAGGGGCATTGATTTGTATAGGTTCTTCCGCAGCTTTTTTAAGCTGAATTCGATAGGGAGTTCAAATGCCGCTTCAATGAAGCATTTGAGTCAATATCCATTTTTTTTCGCATACGCCCTCTGGCCGATTTTACGGCTGCAACGGTAATATTCAATAATCGGGCCGTTTCCTTTAAACTCAATCCCAGTTTGATCATAAGGCAATGCCTTATATCGTTGGGTGTAAAGTCGGGGTATATTTCAAGAAGTTGTGCTGTCATTCTTGGGTATTGGGACTCGACTCTATCGGTCAACAGTGCAGTGGTAGAAGAAGATTCCTGATATTCTATCAAGGCGTTCTCTATATTTTCCAAATTGGTATAGTCTTTATTGCGTATGTTTTTCCCCAAATCTGTTGTAATTGCTTTTAATGTTATCATCGATTTGTTTAAATGGGCCATGGTAGCCCCCAATTCATCTTCACGCTGTTTTATGTGTGCTTCGAGCATCTTTTTTTCATTTACCTTGAGGGTTCTAATAGCATTTTTACCGCTTCGATATTTCTTCCAGAGCACATAACCTATTATCAAGAGTAACAGTACGAAAACGGATAATATTAGAAGTGTTTGGGTTAATTCCCGTCTTTCGGCCTTGGCCTCTAGTACTTGATTTTCATGGGATAGGGTGTCATTTTTATATTCTGATTCCAATAGATTATAGGAAACCGAGGAGTAGCTCGAAAATCTTTTTGCTCTTGCCTTTTGCATACTGTCCCGTTGTCTAATGGCTTCGGTTATTAGTGGTTGTGATTTCCGAAGATTTTTTTGAGAGAGATAGGCAAAGCCCAATGTTTCTAAAATAATGATTTGTTGGTCTTTGGTGCCGTGCATAGCAAGCCCCTCTTCCAAGACTCTGATTCCTTTCTGTATCTGATTATCTTGCAACAGGGCCTTGCCAAGTGTCAACTGGGTGAACTTCATATTGATTTTTTGATCCGGAAACTCTGCCTTTACAGCTTCGCATAGGGCAATTGCCTTTTTAGGGTCGCCCAAATCCATATGGGCCTGGGCACTATAAGCTCGCACCTCAAATGCTAACCTATCATCCCAAGGGTCGATTTGGTAAATTGAATCACTCATTTTAAGGTATTTAAGCCCTTTTTTTGTTTTTTTTGTTTTTACCAAACAAGCGCCTATTCTACCATATATTATAGATTTAATATTCAAATCGATAGCAGAACCTTCTCGCTCAAGCTGTTCTAAGGATAGGCTGATTGCCTTTTCATAATTACCCAAGGCCATGTTCATCTCCGCAAGATTGGTTTGGGAATTTGTAATTCCCTTTTCATTACCAAATTCGAGGGACGCCTCATATGATTTCTCATAAGATGCGGAGGCTAGGAAGAACATACCTTCTTGGTAAAGAGCGGAGGCCTTATTGTTATAAAAAGTAGGAAAATCTTTTCTGGAAACACCTGTTTTCTGAATCAATAGAATTCCTTGGTCATAGTGGTATATGGCGCTGTCGACCTTTTTGTTTATAAAATTGTAGTATTGCCCTAAGTTATAGTGAGAATCTATTAATCCGCGAGTATACTTATTTGCGGTAGCATGTTTAAGAAGTCTTTTATAGTGGTCTAGGCCGAAGTGTCTATTTCCCTTGTAATAGGGGTCAGACGCCCCATTCAAACTATCGATCATGGCATTGCTCATGGTTACGGGTTCTTGGCCCATCACCGAAACGGAGGTGATAAGAACAAGAAACCAACAAATCTTGGAACCAAGTGTTTTGGTTAAAGCGCTAGGTACTATTGTATGATGGGTTATTTTCAAAATTTGTGATTTGGATAGCGATGAATATAAATATAAGCGAAAAAGTCTTCAAAATACCGTTTGTAAAAGGATTCTTTGGGTAGGCATTATGGCCTAAGTCTTGATTATTGACCAATCATTTATTTTGCTTGAGTCCTTCATATTGGTAGGTTTTTTACGCGATAATCGAGATTTATAATGCTCCGACGCCTGAACGACAAGTGTTCAGACAGGCCTGCGTCGAAATCAATGTTAAATTTCCTTTTAATGCCTCGTGGGCTCGCCCCGAGCTAGTTTACTGTCCGGGCAATCTTTGGATGTGACTATAAGTTGGTAAACTTTGAAGCAAAAAATGAACATGGTCTTTGACTGTCCTAATATCCAAACAGCGCTGGTTTTAACCCTATCGACCTTTGGCCTAAGCGTCAAACCCCAATATTTGGTCGAACAAACCAACTGATAGAGTAAGATCGAAACATTATGCCTCTTATGAATATGTGTGCTTGGGCTCACACCCAAATCTTAAAGCTATTTTTCGTGCAAGACAAGCCTCGGGGTATTTACCTTTCTAGTATAAAAAAGGCGAAGTAAAACTCCACCTTTTTTCCCCAAATCTTACCATGAACTTAACCTACTTATGCTATGGTCCTCCAAAAGTATGGAAGTATGTTGCTTTGGGAAAACATCTTTGTTCAACTTCCATAATATGCGACGAAGTGTATAGACCAAATAATTCTAACAGTAGTTTTAGAATCGAAATTTTGAGAAGCTATTTTTTGAGGACACTACATAAAATGCAGACACCAACGTGGTATAGGGAGTTAGCTGTTGTTTTATTTTTTGGGCAATAAAAAAGGCGGAGCATAGCTCCACCTTTTTTCCCCAAATCTTACCATGAACTTAACCTACTTATGCTATGGTCCTCCAAAAGTATGGAAGTATGTTGCTTTGGGAAAACATCTTTGTTCAACTCCCTAATAATAGGTTGAAATGTAAATTGGATATAAGAAGAGCTATAAGTTAGGAGATAGAAATGGAAAAATGCTATTAGAATGTAGAATCATAGTGTTGTTCCAAGAAAGTAACTGGCCTGCTAAACCGAAATGGCAGAAAATAAAAAAGGCGGAGAAGTCTCCACCTTTTTTGCCCCAAATCTTACCATGAACTTAACCTACTTATGCTATGGCAAGTCTAAAATAGGTGGGTACTATGCCTTTACGATGAAAAACACGACGAAAGCCACTAATTAATCGACTAAATGCAATAAAGTGTGCAATTCATCGATAAATGCTCTAATAGGCACGTTCGTTTTTTCCTTCGTAGAAATTAATAAATGACCTATTTACCACTCGATTACCACCGGGAGTAGGGTAGTTACCGGTAAAGTACCAGTCACCTAAATTTTTTGGACAGGCTTTGTGTAAATTCTCTATGGTTTGGTATATAATATGTACTTCTGCCTTTATATCGACTGGGCTCAAGAGCTCGCCGGTTTTTTGAGAGATTTCATCAGCGGTAAAGGGCGCATAAAATTCTTTTACGTAGTTAACGATTTCTTTGTCTTGGCTATTTACTTGAGTAATACACTTTTGATAAATCTCGTCGATTAGATGCATGGTGCCCCTATCTTTATGAAGGTCTAATGCTGCTCGGAAAGCGATGAAATCTTCTAACTTCGCCATGTCTATACCATAACAATCGGGATAGCGTATTTGAGGAGCTGAGGAAACGACGATTATCTTCCTTGGCGATAAGCGATCTAGTATTTTTAAAATACTGTTCTTTAATGTGGTACCGCGAACAATACTATCATCTATAATAACAAGGTTGTCTCCTTTTTCTACAGAACCATATGAAATATCATATACGTGGGCAACCAAGTCATTTCTACTGCTATCTTGAGTAATGAATGTGCGCAATTTTGCATCTTTGATAGCTACCTTTTCGATTCGAGGGCGAACCTCTAAAATAGAATGTAGTTGTTCACTGGTAATATGGGGTCCCAGTTCTAAGATCTGTTCTTCTTTCTTCTTATTGAGATAGTTCTGCGCCTCTTTCACCATTCCGAAAAAGGAAGTTTCAGCGGTATTGGGGATATAAGAAAAGACCGTATTTTTGATATCTTCTTCAATGGAAGAAAGAATTTTTGGGAAAATTAGTTTCCCCAGTTCTTTTCGCTCCTGATAAATCTCTTGATCGCTTCCCCTTGAAAAATAGATGCGCTCAAATGAACACGCTTTTCGCTCTGTTGGGGTCAGTACCTGTTTTAGAAAAGTATTCCCGCTTTTTTTGATTATGATCGCATGGCCTGGATCCAATTCCTTAACGGCGTCATAAGGGACATTAAAAACTGTTTGTATGGCCGGTCTTTCAGAAGCAACTACGACTACTTCATCATCTTTGTAGTAGTATGCAGGGCGAATACCGGCTGGATCACGCAAAACAA
Organism: uncultured Flavobacteriaceae bacterium; assembly: GCA_938010765.1. GTDB lineage: Bacteria > Bacteroidota > Bacteroidia > Flavobacteriales > Flavobacteriaceae > Pelagihabitans. Next base: position 16,156 of record CALLVX010000084.1, read on the forward strand.
AAGCATCACCATGCCCCAATAATCCTGCCATGGTGTATCCACCATCAAAATTTTTGGCCGCACGGCGCAATATTTTATGCACTTTTAATCGTTCGGCAATAAGGGGTGAGGCTTCTAATTTGTTGTATCCTTCCTTTTTAATTTCCTTATACAATTTGGCAACCTCGTCATCAAGGAAGTGACCAATTTTTTCCATGACCGTTACCGTATCGGCCATCTCTTTCGGATGCTGCCCTAATTGCACCAAATTATCGAAAAGCTCATTTACATTGGTCATATTGAAATTCCCGGCGACGATCAAGTTCCGGTGCATCCAGTTGTTTTGACGAAGAAAAGGGTGCACGTTTTCGATACTATTCTTCCCAAAAGTACCATAACGAACATGTCCTAAAAGGAGTTCGCCAATATATGGGATGTGTTTTTTCTGAAGCGCAACGTTGTCCGCGTATTCAGGATTCTCTTTCAAAGAGGTATTGATCCGATCATTTATTTGCGCAAAGATATCTTGAATTGGTTGTTGCGCAGCCGATCGTACACGACTCATATAACGTTCTCCAGCATTCATGTCTATTTTAATACTGGCAAACCCTGCACCATCTTGACCACGATTGTGCTGCTTTTCCATCATGAGGTACATTTTGTTTACCCCATAAAATGCAGTGCCATATTTTTCCTTATAATATTCTAAAGGTTTCAGTAATCGAATTATTGAAATACCACACTCGTGCTTAATCGCGTCACTCATTGGTTGTAGGTCTCTTTGTTTCGGTTAAAACTTCTTTCAATTATTTTCAATAAAAACGCCCCAAAAAAGGGGCGTGCAATTAGTGTAATTCTATATCGAATTGTGTCAAAGCCTTGAACTGATGCAGGCGCTTGTGCACTTCTTCTTTTTTCAAATGTTGCATTCGTTCGGTTCCAAAGCGTTCTACGCAGAACGAAGCCAAGGCCGAACCGTGGATGATGGCACGTTTCATATTTTCAAATGACATATCGTTGGTAGCGGCTAAAAATCCTGTAAAGCCGCCGGCGAACGTATCTCCTGCTCCCGTTGGGTCAAAAACTTCTTCTAAAGGAAGTGCCGGAGCAAAAAAAACGTGTTCTTTATGAAACAAGAGCGCGCCGTGCTCTCCTTTTTTGATGACTACATAGGTGGGGCCCATTTGCTGTATTTTGGCAGCTGCCGCGACCAAAGAATATTCTCCCGTTAGTTGTCGGGCCTCTTCATCATTGATGGTAATCACATCAATATGCTTAATTACCTCAATGAGCTCTGGCAATGCATTGTCCATCCAGAAATTCATGGTGTCCAGAACAATAAGTTTTGGTCGTACCGCCATCTGTTCGATTACGCTTAACTGAACACTAGGGTGTAGGTTGCCCAACATAACTACATCTGAGTTCTTATAATTTTCAGGAACGATGGGGTTAAAATCGGCCAAGGTATTCAGCTCTGTCACCAAGGTATCCCGAGAGTTCAGATCATTGTGGTATTTCCCTTTCCAATAAAAGGTTTTGCCTCCTTGTACGATTTCAAGACCATCGAGATTAATGTTCTTATCGGCCAAGAGATCCAAATACGCCTGTGGCAAATCATCGCCAACAATAGAAACAATTACAGAATCTACCTCAAATTGAGAGGCCGCCAATCCTATAAAAGTGGCTGCACCACCTAAAATTTTATCGGTCTTGCCAAAAGGTGATTCAATTTCGTCGAAGGCAACGGTTCCTACAATTACGAGTTTCCCCATCTATTTTAAAATTAAGCTGCAAATATACAGCTTTGCTTTTCTATTTGCGAGCACAGCGTAACCCAAATAACAAAATTGGCAGAAGTATATAATATTACCAGGATATTTCCTTCGGCACTTTTATTTTCTTCCAAAATCTGCTGGGATTTCTCCCCAGGCCTTTGTTTCCCATTTGACTATGGGAGTAGTATAGGAGTTGTTTTTCAACCACATGATTGCTCTACGAATTAAATCGAACAGTGATTTGTTATTGGCCGTTTCGGGGAGTTTGGTGTTGCAGGTCTTTTTTCTGACCCAACTCATTGCTGTTCTAGAATCGGTATAGATAACACGATCATTGCCCCGTTCCTTTAAATAGGCCAGCCCATGTACAATGGCCAAAAACTCACCTATATTATTAGTGCCTTGGGCAAAAGGCCCCTGTTTGAATAGTTTCCTGCCTGTTTTGGTATCGACCCCTTGGTATTCCATAACCCCAGGGTTTCCGCTAGATGCAGCATCTACCGATATTGAATGGTAATTAGGACTGCCGATACGTAAGAGCTGCTCTTGCGTAAGAGATGCTTCACCCTTTTTTTTGCCCTTGTATTCTTCATAGTTACCGTTAAAGGCCTTCTTTGCCATAGCAAAGGTGGGAAACGATTTATATTGTGCTCCTTTCGCGCCGCTAATGGCGGCCTTGCAATCTTCCCATTTCGTATAGATGCCAGGGCGTTTGCCTTTCCATACCGTATAAAATTTTTCTTTTTTGGCCATTAGGGCTGTACTAAGAGTTGGTCAATTATTTTCGGAAAATGCGCAAACTCTAATTGATGTACTTTTTCGGCAATGGTGTCGACACTGTCGGTTGCCAAAAGGGTGGTTTTTGTTTGGTAAATAATAGCCCCTTCGTCGTACTGTTCGTTTACATAATGTATTGTAATGCCCGTTTCGTTTTCGCGGTTCGCTTTCACGGCTGTATGTACATGTTTTCCATACATTCCTTTTCCACCGTATTTAGGCAATAAAGCAGGGTGAATATTGACTATCTTATTCGGAAATTGATGTAATAGAATTTGAGGTATTTTTAGCAGGAAACCCGCCAGTACGATCAGATCTGGTTTAACACCTTTTAGAACGCTAAGTACGCCATCACCCTTTGAAAAGGCCGTTTTATTGAAATATAAAGCGCTAATATTCAATTTATTACAGCGATCTAGCACTTTGGCATCCCTTTTGTTAGTGAGCACCATGGCAACCGTAACATCGCGCCTTCCCTGAAAGTAGTGTACTATGTTTTCAACATTTGAACCAGAACCAGAGGCAAAAAGTACCACACGTTTTGTGGATTGTGCGACCATTATTGAAGAATAAGAATTTCTAAGACGAAAATACTACTCCTGTGTTTAAATTTCTTAAATTACAGTACATTTTAACGACAAATAGTGTAATTAGTCCAAAGTTTTTTATTTTTGCCAACAATTTAAATTTTTAAAACCAAAATAATTATGTCA
>CALLVX010000085.1 GCA_938010765.1 uncultured Flavobacteriaceae bacterium
AGTCGGCCGAGAGGCGATGGAGTTCCGATGGGGCCTATCGGTAGGTTCGGTTTCCGAACTTCAAGATACATTAGGCTCCTTTTCGGGTAACGGCCGGCCGATGGAAAAAGGATATCAGGGCAAGGTGAAAGACCACAAAGACGCCGTTTCGGATTTTCGCTTGGCAACCGATTTTAAGGGGACCATGGAGGGTTGGCTCTTACAAAGGGACTATGACGCCCTTCTTACATGGTGGTGCAAAGGGCTGGACGTCGATTGGGGCGACCTGTACGTTTCCGCCCCCCCCCGCCGTATGAGCCTTCCGACCTACCCCTTTGCCAAAGAGCGTTATTGGCTCGATCCATCCGCCAGGGGAAGGGGTGCCACTTCGGGAAAGACCATGGCAATGCTACATCCCTTGGTCCATCGCAATACCTCCGACCTGGCACAGATAAACTTCAGTTCTACCTTTAGCGGTGATGAGTTTTTCATTGAGGACTATGCATTGGAGCTTGGTGGAGAACAACTAAAAGCACTTCCATTTATGGCGGCTATCGAGATGATAAGGGCTACTATTGTACAGGGGCTTGCTTCGAACAATGGAGTACCGGTTTTGGAGTTGCGAAATCTTTGTTTTGGTTCATCGATAACGTTTGAAAAAGAGCGTCCTATACACATTGTCCTTTTTGGAAAAGATGATAAATCAGTCGTTTATGAGGTTTATAGTGAGGACCAACAAGAGAGCTTGGTATATTGTCAAGGAGAAGGGCGTTACCTTGCTTTGAATCTTACGGACGACCAATTAGATATTCACGGTCTTATTGGGGAAATGGGGAACCATCCGGTAAGTGCAGAGACGTTCTACTCTTGTTTTTCAAACGATGGTATTTTGCACGGGTCTGCCTACAGGGGTATAAAAACACTCTATATGGGCGAAGACCAATTGGTTGCACATTTAGTTTTACCCTTGGGACTAGAAAACGATATGGAAGACTACCATTTACATCCTGCTCTTGCAGAAAGTGCCCTTCAATCTGCCACCGCGTTAGTTCAAGATCTAAAACAATTTCCAACAAGTCCGTTGGTACCTGATTCTATAGAATCGGTTCGCATATTATCTTCCTGTACCAAGGAAATGCATGCGTGGGTGCGCCATGCCGATGACAGTAAGCGGCAATCTGCTCAAGGCAAGATAGACATCGACCTATGTGATCAAAACGGCACCATATGTGTTCAAATGCAAGGGATTTCTTATTTGAAGGAACCGGAAGTCGTAAGGCCAGAAACGATAAATTCCCATGCAACTCCTCAGCAGTTGGCACCTATAGTTCATGCTCCGAAGGAAGTATTCTTTTCTACTAACAGGATTGAAAATAGTACATTAAGTCCTATCCAATCCAAAGGAACCCTGCGGGGACCGCTGGAGAAACCTACCGATATAGTGTTGGGCAGCTTGGACGCCACCTTTCCTAATAGTGGGTTTATACCTTCTAATATCAAAGTGCAAATAACTCTTTCAGCCCCGCAAGAAGTGCTAATTTCTAGAAAGAACGTTCCTATGGTACGTCTTTATGATAAAGGCGAAGGGATCTATACTTTGAAGATAAACTCAGGAGATGAAAACAAGCTTTCCCGCGAACTTATCGGTCAGTTGTTGGGTGCGCTTAACGTTGCTCGGGCGGCGGCAGAAATAAAGGTGCTCGTTGTGCAAGGTATAGAGGATTATTTTTTACAAGGAGGAAGGGAAGCCTACAATCATGCTATAAAACAAAAACTTCACCTTGCGTTTGTCTCCTTTCCTTATCCTGTTATAGCCGCAATGCAAGGAAATGCCCATGGCATCGGTTTTCTGATAGGTTCACTGTGCGATTTTGTAATCTTTGATCAACAAGGCACCTATGGTTACACCAGACCTGAAAAAGGTTTTTACCCTAGTTTGAAAGAACATGAATTTTTCCGTGAACGATTTGGAAGGGTACGCGCAAACGACTTTTTAATGCCATCACCAACAAATGTCGAAGGATTTATGGGTAGTGAGTTAAAGGCAAAAGGTTGGAAGTCTCCTATTGTTTCCAAGGCCGAGGTGATGGGCATAGCCAATCATCTTGCTAAAAATCTGTGTGGTAAGTCCCAAACTTCTCTACGTCTTTTGAAACAGCATTTGGCACGTCAGATCAAGTTCAAGGCCGAAAGATTGGGTAGGGTGCCGCTGCGCTCATACGATACCATATCCAAAGCGAATAAAAACAGCAAACTTCCCACCCCATCGGGCTTTACGGTAAAGAGGAAAGGGAACGATATTTTGGTTGTACGCGTTCGGAAGAGTGGCAGTTTGGGTGCTTTGGCAAAAGGGTTGCGATCGTTCTTTACAAAGATGGATAACGCCCTTGTTAACGGCCCCATTGTTCTGACCAGTGGGTATACCGAATTTGTTCCCAAAGACGCCACCGCATCGGATATATTGGAGTTAGCACAGGTGTTGTTGCGGTGCAAGCTTCCGATCATAGCGGTTTTAGGCAGCGGCACCAATTCATTCGGTTGGTTTTTGGGGCAGTTTTGTGATGCTACTTTCTATGATTCCAAAGCGACCTACAACGCTACCGATTTGTTGCAAGTACCGGAATTATCCAGCCGGGCGGCCATGATTTTTGCACATCGGTTCGGAGATTATTACGGTAGGGAAATTCTATTACTGGGTGGCGATCATAGCGGTAGTACCTTACGCGAACGTGTAGGCACCATTAGGGCTTTCGAAAGAGACCGAATAGCATCGGAGGCTCTGAAATTGGCAGAGTCGTGGTCAAAGTTGCCACTGGAGATCCTGATGACATGGAAGCGGGAAAGTTCCAAGGCCATACAAAATAAGACCGACCGATTATCTGACTGGATAATCACCAAGGAAAAAGGTGCGAACCCGCAAAAAAATGGTCCCATTGCCCTAAGGTCATCGGTAGTCAAGGCCATACTTCATCCTGATGGTATTGTTGAAGTGCGCTTGGAGGACAGAGTGGCTAAAAATATGTTTACCGATGCCTTAATAGAAGGCGTAACGGAAGTCTTTTCCCATATTGATCGAAACCCCTTTTACAAAGTAGTGGTGTTGACCGGTTATGACCATTATTTCGCTTCTGGTGGCACCAAGGAAGGATTATTGGCCATTCAAGATGGCAAAAGTAAATTTACCGACACCAAAATATACCAAATGGCCATGGAGTGCAAAATTCCGGTAATCGCTGCTATGCAAGGACATGCAATCGGTGCCGGATGGGGGTTGGGCATGTTCGCCGATTTTACCCTCTTTAGCAAGGAACGCAAATACATGAGCCCCTATATGAGATATGGTTTTACCCCCGGGGCAGGGGCAACGTTTATATTTCCAAAGACCATGGGCCATGATCTGGCACGCGAGACACTACTTTTGGCCGATGAGTACTCTGGAGGTGAACTTAAGGAAAAAGGTCTTGAACTTCCTGTTTTGAACAAAGATGAAGTACTGGATCGGGCCATGCAATGGGCAAAAAGGCTGTCCCGGATTTCCAGAGCCGTGCTAACGGCATTTAAATCTCAGTTTACACAAAATCTTCTTCCCGAAGTCGAAAATACCTGCCAACTGGAATTGGAAATGCACCAGAAGACCTTTGTCGGTAACAAGGAAACATTAGATAGAATCGAAAGCAACTTTACCCACCGGCTCGAAGAACCGATCATGGAAATACGGAAGGCCGAGGAAATTTTGGATAAGGAATATCAAGAAATCGAGTCCGATGAGGATTTATTAGCCGATGTAATGTTCAATATCAAGGCATTTTTGGCCCAGGAACTGCACCTACATCAGGACGAAATCGATGATGATACACAGTTTGTCGATATCGGATTGGACTCCATTACCGGGGTCACCTGGGTACGTAAAATCAACGATAAATATGACACTTCCTTAGAAGCGACACAAATTTACAATTATACCACTTTGAACACCTTGGGTGCGTTCGTAAAAGAAGTGCTTGAAAAACGTGGAATCCCAACGGAAAAAACGGTAGGCGACATCGCTGCTAAAAGAATGGCTCAAGACCCGGACTGGTTGCGGAACGGCGTGGAAAGGAACCTCTCCAATGGTGACTTGTCTTCGGATGTTATTTTCACCATAAAATCCTTTCTTGCGAAAGAGTTGCATATGCACGAGGATGAAATAGACGAGGATGCGCAGTTTGTAGATATAGGTCTGGATTCCATTACAGGGGTCACTTGGATTCGAAAAATAAACGACCATTATAAAACCTCCTTGGAGGCGACACAAATATATGGGTATCCTACTTTGGAAAAGCTTGGGGGCTTCGTGCTAGAAGAACTTGAAAAACTTGGTTTTTCCTCGACCGATATTTCCCTTAAAGAGGCCATCACCAAATCAAAGAAACCCTTTCCCAAGTCGGTTCTTCCTAAAAAGCAGGCTTTCAAGGCCATAAATCGCAAGCTGGCGTCCTTGCGAGACCGGCCATCGCCTAAGACCGCTGCAAAAAAAGCCGGGCATCATAATGTACAACCCATTGCTATAGTGGGTATGGCGGGGCAGTTTCCGGGGGCCATTGACAAAGAAGCGTTTTGGAAAAATATTGCAGAAGGTAAAAATTGCATCAAGGAAGTTCGGAAAGAGCGATGGGACATCAACGAATATTATAACGAAGGAACCCCTGTGCCCGGTAAAACGAACAGTAAGTGGATGGGTAGCTTAAGCGGGTACGATCAATTTGACCCTTTGTTTTTTACCATATCTCCCGTCGAGGCAGAAAGTATGGATCCCCAGCAACGCCTGTTTTTACAATCGTGCTGGCATAGTATAGAAGACGCAGGGTATAATCCCCAGGTCTTATCGGGGACCAAATGCGGAGTGTTCGTAGGTTGTGCAACTGGGGACTATCAATTATTATCTCGGGAACAGCAATTAAGTTCCCAAGGGTTTACGGGAGGTACCTCATCTATTTTGGCTGCGCGTATTTCCTATTTCTTGAATCTTCAAGGCCCTTGTTTGGCGCTTGATACGGCATGCTCTTCCTCACTAGTGGCCATCGCAAATGCCTGTGACAGTTTGGTCTCCGGTTCAAGTGATAGTGCTTTGGCCGGCGGGGTATACATAATGACCGGGCCCGAAATGCACGTTAAGACCGCACAGTCGGGCATGCTGTCACAAGATGGGAAATGCCACACTTTTGACCAAAGTGCCAACGGGTTCGTTCCAGGGGAAGGGGTCGGTGTGGTGATGCTAAAACGTCTTGAGGATGCGGAAAGAGATAATGATAGGATTTATGGGGTAATCCAAGGATGGGGAGTCAACCAAGACGGTAGAACCAATGGAATTACGGCCCCCAACGCAGTCTCCCAAACAGCATTGGAGCAAGAAGTTTACGATAAGTTTGAAATCAATCCCGAACATATACAACTCGTGGAAGCTCATGGTACTGGCACCAAATTAGGCGACCCTATAGAGGTCGATGCACTTAAAAAGGCATTCGGAAAATATACGGCAAAGAACGATTATTGCGCCTTGGGTTCGGTAAAGAGCAATATAGGGCATTGTTTGACCGCTGCCGGAGTGGCGGGCTTCATGAAGGTCATGTTGGCCATGGAAAACAAAAAATTACCCCCCACTATTAATTACGGGAAGCTAAACGAACACATCTCCTTGGAGAATAGCCCGTTCTATATCAATGATACGCTCAAAGATTGGGAGGTAGCACAAGGGGCCGTGCGGCAGGCTGCCCTAAGTGCCTTCGGTTTTAGCGGTACTAATGCACATATGGTATTGGGAGAATATGTCCCAAAAACGGTTGTAAAAGCACCCGTTATCGTGTTGACCCAACACCAAAAGTATATCGTCCCGTTATCGGCAAGAAACCCTGAACAGCTTGAGGAAATGGCGGAAAATTTGCTCTCCTATATCCAAGAAAATCAAAAAGACCTTGATTTGGTAGAAATGTCGTATACGCTGCAAGTCGGTCGCGAACCAATGGAAGAACGCCTAGGTTTTATGGTGAAATCCGTAGCAGAGTTGGCCATAAAATTAGAGGCGTATCTACAAGGAGACGATACCGAAAAAGATGTTTATCAAGGGCAGGTAAAAAGGAATAAAGAGGGCCTTCGATTAGTATCCAAGGATCCCGAGATGAAAAGAATGATCATTGAAAAATGGGTATTGGACAAAAAATTGAACAAGTTGTTGGATTTGTGGGTCAAAGGATTGGCATTCGATTGGGAAATCCTCTATAATGACGGCAAGCCCCGACGATTACACTTGCCAATATACCCATTTGCAAAGGAACGGTACTGGATAGAACGTGTTGAGCAGAGCCATCGATTTCAGGAAGTTGTGATGCCAACGGCTAAAGTTCATCCATTGCTGCATAAAAATGTCACAATCCTTAAAGAACAGGGATATGTCGACTCTGCGGCTACTACCGTGTCGAAAATCGTGCTGGAAAATGGGGACAACGATGGTAAACGAGCTAGGCCCCAACGAATCAATCTTCCAACCTATCCATTTGCGCGTGAACACTGTTGGCCAGACCATGGTCCAGACCCAAAGCAACAAGTAGCGGAACCTCGTTCAAAAGTGGCAAACCTTCACTCAATCGAGGTGCTAATCAATAAAATAGATCAGGATTCGGTAGATACGGATCAGGCCGTTCTGCTGCTAAAAGAACTGATATAATGTACTTCCCTGAAATCGCATTCCGATCAAGCCCTGCGACCGATACCAAAGGGGTTTGTATTTATGGGCTACGGCGTTATGCGAAGATAAATTTAATTCGTACAGTTGGTCTTGCCGACCTTACAACAGCCTGTGAAGGGCCCAAAATTTATGGTGTTTAACAAAATTACTTCTCTAAGACTGTCTCTAGGACACACGATTTCGAAAAGAGATTAAATGAAAAGAAAATGATGGATTTTATAGAATATGTAGTTTCCGAGTTAAAACAAAAACGATTGTCAAAAGGGGATGCCCTATCGTTGATCGAACAGTTTTCCCAAAATGGGTCGAATGGGAATACCTTGACGACCATTCACCCGTTGTTGCATGTCAACACATCCAATCTGTATCAGCAAAGCTATAGCACTTTTTTTAGCGGACAGGAACCTTTTCTTGAAGATCACCAAGTGAGATTGAATGGCGACCAGCTGATCAAAGTACTGCCGGGGGCGGCCTATTTGGAAATGGTGCGGGCCGCTATGGAGAATGCTTCGCCAAACGTTACCGAATCAAGTATATTGGAATTGCGGGACATCATGTGGCTAAGGCCATTTTTCGTTACGGAGAATAACCGGGTCGATACGATATTAACGATCGGGGAAGACGAAAATACCCTTTTTCAAATCTACAGTCCAGCATCCGACTACGAGGCGCAAATCGTTCATTTTGAGGGACAGCTCGATTTTCGGGACAGGACCGCCATACCCGCTCTCGATATCGCGAAGCTAAAGGGGGAAATGAACCAAGGAGAACTTACTTCCGAACGTATTTATGCCGCCTATGACGCTATGGGGCTGGTCTATGGCCCGGCCCATCGGGTAGTCACCAACATTTATAAGGGAAATGACCAACTCGTTGCTCGGTTGCATTTACCGAAGGGGTCGTTTAACGATTCAAGCGACTATAGATTACACCCGTCCCTAATGGATGGAGCACTACAGTCTTCAATCGGTTTGTTGCCGGATTTAGGGGCGATTCCCGAAAATCCGATGGTCCCTTTTGCACTGGAGAAAATACAGGTACTGTCGCCATGTACCGAAGATATGTATGTCTGGGTTCGCTATTCGGAGGGAAGCGGCGCCGATAATAAAATCGTAAAACTGGATATTGATATTTCTGATAGCGAAGGAACTGTCTGTATTCGAATGGAAGGGTTTTCTTCGAAGGCGTTCCTCAATGAGGCAACCCGGGATGAAAGAAAGGAAAGTACCTTGAATCAGCTGTTGGCGGCACAAATTTGGGAGCCTTCCGATAACGAAATGGTGCTGCCAAAAAGAGAGGCCAAGTTCGTACAGGAATACATCATAATGTGCGACTTTCCGCCGTTGGATGCAGAGCAAATAGCGGAAAAATTTTCTGGGGTCCATTGCAGCTTCATATCCTTTTCTTCGAAAGACAATAGCGCGGTACGTTATCAGCACGTCGCCCTCTCCTGTTTTCAGCTAATTCAGGATATCATGAAGGCCAAGTTACCGGGAAAAGCGTCTTTTCAACTAGTTATCGCCCACACTCGAGAGAATGAAGTATTTACCGGACTATCCGGGATGTTGCGAACGGCCATGTTGGAAAATCCCCGACTCTGGACCCAGATCGTGCTATTACCCAACGACCGGCCATGGAAAGAACTTGTTCCGCAGCTACGTTTTGAGCAAACGCATCTGCGGGATACCGTTGTTAAATATGAAAACGGCGTACGCCATTTACGGAAATTAAAGGAAATCGAGTTCGATGGGGAACGAACCACGGTATGCCTTAAAGAAAACGGGGCCTATTTGATTACGGGGGGTCTGGGGGGGCTTGGAATTCTTTTTGCAAAAGAAATTCTGTTGAAAACGAAAGATACCAAAGTTATTTTGACCGGTCGCTCCGAATTGACCTTAGAGAAAAAGACGGTACTTAAGACCTTAACGGAAAATACAGGGCGAGTTGAATACCTGCGACTGGATGTGGCCAACTTTGCCGAAGTACAAGCAGTCATGGATACCATCATCAAGAAGCATAAAAAACTCAACGGTATTTTTCATTCTGCCGGTATGGTGTCCGACAATTTCATACTGAAAAAATCGAGTAAGGAATTCACGAAAGTGCTGGAACCAAAAGTAATTGGGACCTTTAATCTCGATACCGCCTCTCAGAAGGTGGGTATGGATTTTTTGGTGCTCTTTTCTTCCGGCGTTTCGCTTTTAGGGAATGTGGGGCAGGCAGATTATGCAGCCGCAAATGGGTTTTTAGATCAGTTTGCCCGATATAAAAACCGGCTTGGCGAAAATCGTAAGACCAAGAAAAAGCTATATGCCATTAACTGGCCTCTGTGGGAAACCGGGGGAATGGCATTGGATCAAACCATGGTGGATACCATGAAGCGGGAAACCGGTATTCATCCTATCAAGACCGCAACGGGACTGGCAGCCTTTTACAAATGCTTGGAACTTGATTTATCCCAAATTTTGGTACTCGAAGGTGACCTGCAAAAAGTCCGACAAAGATTGTTTGAAGAAGAAACCATGGAAGAAACTGCAAGAGAGGTAGCTACTTCTCCTCCAATTACTTCAGCACCCATCGCCAACACACTAATACCAAACAATCTGTTAGAAAAAACCAGGGAATACCTGCGAAAACAATTTTCGACGGTATTAAAAATCTCCATAAACAAAATAGACACCGCCGCCGCCCTTGAAAAATACGGGATCGACTCGGTGGTGGCTATGAACCTTACGGGACAGCTTGAAAAGACATTTGGAAAATTGTCCAAGACCTTATTTTTTGAATACCAGACCATTGATGAGTTAAGCGAGTACATCTCCCGGAATTTTCAAGAAACGCTCCTTACCCTATTCTCGATCAAAAGTCGACCTGCACCCCTCAAGGAGGCACCCGCCGTTCCAAAAAAATCTAGGTCATTGACGGTACATAAGCCGAAAAGGCGATTAAATGCACTATCGAAAAACAAGGAAAGTCGGTATGAAAAGTCGTTAAATGACGTATTGAACGAACCGATCGCTATTGTTGGTTTAAGTGGGCGCTATCCTGAATCCATGAACATAGGGGAATTTTGGAGCAACCTTCGGGACGGGAAAGATTGTGTTACAGAGGTACCCAAAGAACGATGGGATTGGAATGCGTTTTATTCGCAGGATAAAACCAGTCCCGGGGCACATTCTAGTAAATGGGGGGGATTCATTTCCGGAGTGGATGAGTTCGATCCTCGATTTTTTAACATTTCTCCCAGAGAAGCCAGTTATATAGATCCCCAGGAACGTTTGTTCCTAGAACATGCATGGATGGCCATTGAAGATGCAGGATTCACAAGGGAACGTCTACAGATTCCCGCTAAGGATGACCAAGCTGCCCAAGTAGGGGTCTATGTAGGGGTGATGTATGGAGAATACAATTTGTCGGGTAGTCTGGCAAGCATTGCCAATAGGGTGTCCTATGCATTGAATCTTCACGGTCCTAGCATGACCTTGGATACCATGTGCTCCTCCTCTTTGACGGCGATTCATTTGGCATGTCAGGATATTAAATTGGGAAGAACGGATTTGGCAATTGCCGGCGGCGTAAACGTAAGCATCGATGCCAACAAATACCGAATGTTGAGTTCCAGTCAATTTCTATCTAGCGATGGGCATTGTCAGAGTTTTGGAGAAGGAGGGGATGGCTACATCCCAGGGGAAGGCGTGGGGGCGGTCGTTCTTAAGCGGCTCTCGGAAGCGAAAAGGGATAAAAACCAAATTTATGGCATTATAAAAGGCAGCACGCTCAATCACGGGGGCAAAACAAATGGCTATACGGTGCCGAACCCCCAAGCTCAGGCGAGTGCGATCTCAAGGGTGCTAAGGGAATCAAGAACCGACCCCAGGCATATCAGCTATATAGAAGCGCACGGAACGGGCACGAAACTGGGCGACCCCATAGAAATAGCAGCTTTGACCAAAGCATTCGGAATAAAGGAGGGGGAAGGCCATTGTCTTGTCGGTTCGGCCAAATCCAATATCGGGCATTGCGAGTCTGCGGCTGGAATAGCGGGCCTTACAAAGGTATTGCTTCAAATGAAGCACCATCAAATAGTACCGTCCCTACATTCGGCCCGGTTGAACCCGAATATTGATTTTGGGAAAACACCCTTCGAGGTAAATCAAACCTTAAAAAAATGGGAAAGACCCATAATCGATGGAAAACAGGTGCCTCGACTGGCGGGCTTGTCCTCTTTTGGAGCCGGCGGTTCAAATGCACATCTTATTCTGCAGGAATACGACCGAACGGAGGAAGAAAACAGTAGGAACGATTTTGTCATGTCCGATTCGTTCGCACTAGTGCCCTTGTCGGCAAGAACCACCGCACAATTACAGCAGAAAGCACGGGAACTTTATCAATATGTAGAAATGGCCCTCGTAGCGCAACACGACCCATCCCAAGACAAGTTGAGTCTGTTTGAATTGGCATACACCCTACAAATAGGTAGGGAAGCGATGGAAGAACGGCTTGGGTTCATCGTATCGACCCTAGAGGAGTTGGTAGAAAAATTGAAAGCATACGCCCGAGGTGAAACGGATATCGAAGATATGTATCAAGGACAGGTTCGTCAAAATAGGGATACTATATCGTTATTTGACACCGATGCCGATTTTAAAGAAACTATTGATAAATGGGTACTCCAAAAAAAGTATACTAAGATCATCGACCTTTGGGTCAAAGGGTTAAATCTAGATTGGGCTACTTTATATGAACAAGAAAAATTTCACCTCATTAGTCTACCCGCATATCCTTTCGCTAGAGAAAAATATTGGAACGGGCCTGAGTTAAGGGGCAAAGTCGAAATGAAAGACACGGGAGTATCCGTACTACACCCACTGCTCCATTCCAATACCTCTACTCTAGAACACCAAAGTTTCAGCACAACTTTCAGTGGGAACGAGTCTTTCGTCAATGACTACCAACTGAAACTAAATGGGGCAACGGCTCAAAAAGCCCTCCCGGCAATGGCGATTATAGAAATGGCCCGGGCGGCCGTAGCGCATTCAAAACCGTCGTCCCAAGAATATAATTTTCTAGAGTTGAGGGAAATCGCATGGGGTTCCCCGTTTATCCTGAACGGAAATAAAAAAATCGATATCTCCTTATATCAAGAAAACGACGGGCAAATTGATTTTGAAATATACAGCAATGGGAGCGGTAATGAAACGATCCATTCACAGGGAAGGGCCTTGTTCCTGGCCAAGAAAGAATTACGTGGCATCGACTTGGAACACTTAAAGGGGCAATTACAAAAGGAAATACGGAACATAAAAGAGGTTTACGAACAGTTTCGTTCATTAGGGTTTCATTATGGACCGACGAATCAGGTAATGACTTCTATATACAAAAGCGAGCGTGGGATTTTGGCCAAACTTCGGTTGCCACAAACCCCGGGGAATGGTCGACCCGATTTTGTATTACCTCCGAGTATGTTGGATAGTGTAGTGCAGGCATCGCTTTGTTTGCTTGCCCATTCGAGTATGGCCGCCCGGCATTTGTTGGTGCCCGTTTCGGCCGATTTTTTGACCATTCATAAGGTCGGCAATAAAGATATGTATGTTTGGGTACAACACATGCCTACTGCCTATACCGATGGGAATTCGCTTAGAGTAGACGCTTCCCTCTGTGATGTTGATGGGGTCGTTTGTGCCGAAATACGCGGCCTTCGATTACAACAGATCGAATATGCCCATATGACACAAACCGACAAGTCGGTCAATATCGTAAATGTGATGCCGGTATTTACGACCCCCAAGTTAAAAAAACCGGACGCTGTAACCCTGAACGACTTTAACGGTCAAACCGTTGAAAATACGAATTCGGTCAAACCGAAGGATATTGTGCTGATCGATTATATCGAGTTGCACGATTCGCCCCGTGTTTCCAGTCCATCCGAAATAAAGGGAATTGCATTGCCCCAGGAAGCCGTTCGTCCGGGTAATAATATAATTCTTAAGGAAATGGAGTTCGTAGATCACGATATAGTTTTGGACGCTTACGATGAACTGGATGATTTGGCAATAGTCAAACCGACCGAGCTAGCAACTTTGCACACCCTAGAACAGGTAAAGCTCCTGTTAATAGATACGCTTGCAGATTGTCTTTATATGGAACCGGCCGAAATAGAGGCCGATAGGTCCTTCGTAGATCTTGGTTTGGATTCCATTATGGGGGTGGAATGGATTAAAACCATCAATAAGAAACTTGATTTGGAACTGTCTTCGACTAAAGTGTACGATTATGCTACGGTAAACAAACTGGCAAAATACCTATGGACGGAATTAAGTAAAAATCAGGGCACCTTGTCCGGGGACCAGGCCATATCCCTAAGTGATAGCAACGTAACCTTGTTGCACTAAAGTAGTCCCTACGCGAAAGTCACTGAAAGTGGTGTCCTTGATAACCTTGTTAAACCCGGTTTATGAATTAGCACTTCGTGATGAAGGTCGAAAATGTAAAAAAACCGAATGTTTTCCCGGTTTCAGTAAATCAAACGCTACGGAGAAACTCGAAAACATAGTGAAACGTTCAGTTTTGCAACAGTTTTGAACCGTATTAGATTTTTAAGTGCATAAAACGGATTAAAACAACCGTTCAGCGAACAACACCAGAACTACCCATCAATACTCAATAAAAAATGAAAATGAATAGTTTCACCAAGGCAGAAATACGGAATCGACTTATTGAAAGCTTAGCGGCATCGTTATATTTGGAAAGCACCGAAATAGACCCTGACAAATCATTTACCGACCTAGGCTTGGATTCAATAGTAGGCGTAGAGTGGATAAAAAGTATAAATAAGGAATTCGATTTAGAACTCTCATCGACAAAAGTTTATGATTACGCCACAATCAACGAGCTAACCTCCTTTTTGCTAGTCGAATTGAGGAGTGTATCCAATACATCGGTTCGTAAAAAGCCGACACAAATACCAAATAGGCTGCAACCTAGGGTTGAGTCGAAAGCAAACCCGGATGTAAAGGTCTTAAATTCTTTTCCCAAGCTCACAAGAAAAATTCGGAAAAAGAAAAATGATGAAAAGGGCAGTGGTAATGGCTTTGAGGACGAAAAAATCGCCATCATAGGTATTTCGGGACGATATCCCCAGGCCAATAATCTAGAACAATATTGGGAAAACCTACAGCAGGGGAAAAATTCCATTGTTGAGATTCCCGCTTCCCGATGGGATACCGAGCGATACTATGACCCGGATACAACCAAGCAAGGCAAGGTCTATTCCAAATGGTTGGGAATGTTGGACGATGTGGATTGTTTTGACCCGCTTTTTTTTCAAATTTCCCCTGCCGAGGCTGAAACCATGGACCCCCAACATCGCATATTTTTAGAAGAAAGTTATAAGGCATTTGAAGATGCAGGCTATGCAAGGAATACCCTTAGTGACCAAAAGTGTGGGGTTTATATGGGTATTATGAGTAATGAGTATTCCTATATGATGTCAAAAAACAAGTCGACTTCCGTTAATACTACGGCGAACAGTTTCGCAATTGGAGCAGCTAGAATCGCTTATTTTATGAATTTGAAAGGACCTGCAATTCCTTTCGATACTGCTTGCTCGTCCTCTTTGGTGGCCATTCATGTAGCATGTCAAGGATTATTGAACATAGAAATAGATATGGCGCTCGCAGGGGGAGTTAGCCTGTATTTAATGCCCGAATCCTATTTGGGGATGTGTCAGGCGGGTATGTTATCCCCAGAAGGCCAATGTAAGACTTTCGACGACGCTGCAGACGGTTTTGTTCCTGGAGAAGGAGCCGGGGCGGTAGTTTTAAAAAGGTTAAAAGATGCCGAAAGGGATAATGATCACATTCATGGGGTAATCATAGCATCCGGTATTAATCAGGATGGAAAGACCAATGGTATTACGGCACCAAGTGTCAATAGCCAAATCGCATTGGAGCGGGAAATTTATTCAAGGTACAACATCGATCCTGCTTCCATAAGCTATGTAGAAGCCCATGGCACCGGCACGAAACTGGGGGATCCCATCGAATTGGAGGCCTTATCCACCGTATTTTCAGAGAAGACCGATACATTGAACTATTGCGCCATCGGATCGGTAAAAAGCAATATCGGGCATACTTCAGGTGCAGCTGGTGTGGCAAGTCTTCAAAAGGTATTGCTCTGTATGAAGAACAAGATCTTGGTGCCTACCCTCAACGTTGAGAAGGAAAATCGGATTTTCGATTTCAAAAAGTCCCCATTTTACATTTCCAGGGAGAAGAAGGCGTGGCTTGTTACGGAAAGTGACAAAAATAAATTGCGCAGGGCTGCCATTAGTTCTTTCGGTTTCAGCGGTACCAATGCGCATCTGGTAGTAGAAGAATACCCTCAGGAAAAGAGTTTGGGAGAACCGGCAACCGTAAATAAGTCCACAACGGTAATGATACCCCTTTCGGCGCGAACTACGGAGGGTTTGTATCAAAAAGCCGTCGATTTATACCAGTATATCGAATCGAATACATCATTCGTTCGGTTGGTCGATATGGCCTATACGCTACAAATCGGCAGGGAAGAAATGAAAGAACGACTTGGAATCGTAGCCGGATCGGTAAAGGAACTGCAAAATGCATTGAAGACATTCATTGACGGACAAGAAAAGGGGGAAAACGTATTTACAGGAAAGGCAGGCAAAAACAATGATTCGCTAAACATTTTACAAACTGAAAAAACATTTGCAAAACTTGTACATAAATGGGTCGAGGATAGAAGGTATACGAAGTTAATTGAGATCTGGGTCAATGGCAGTGAGTTGGATTGGTACCAGTTTTATAGCGAAGCAACCCCCAAACGCATCAATTTACCTACCTATCCTTTTGCAAAGGAAAGCTATTGGATTCCGAAACCGGTAGCCCCTGAAATAGGGGAACAGCAGTGCCTTGATGAAAAACCGGATGTCAAAGAATTGGTCTCCAAACAGCATTTCTATCCAAGTTGGGAAGAAATGGGCATATCGCCGTCGATAGCCACTCAAGAATTGGATTCGAACGAAGTATTGTTGATTTTGGACGTTACCAATGAATTACATACCTCTTGGAATAGCAGGGATCAATCGAAAGCCGATGCAAAGACCACAGTGTTCGTGAAATTGGGAAATACGTTTCAGGTTTCTTCACCGAATACTTTTCAAGTGCGTCCGGAACGGGAAGAGGATTTTCAAGAACTCATCGCACTATTGGAAAGTACTAACCTACTTCCTTCCAAGATAATTCACGAAAGTACCAGGACATTGTCATCAAAGGAAATTGGTACAGTGGACGGGCAACTCAACACAGGTGTTTATGCGCTTTTTTATCTATGCAGGGCTTTGATGGGAGCGAAAAACCAGAAACCGCTTCGAATCGCATCTATTTTTACAAAAACCTTACATATCAGTACGCCTTTAAATGCCGCTCTGGGGGGATTTTTTAAAACACTTGCCTTGGAAAATCCGAAATATCAGGGGAAAGTTATCGAAGTCCCAGTTAACAATAAGGGTAGTGTGCTCAGTGCCAGCGATAAACTGACATTGCTGGTCGAAGAGTTCAAAGACACAAATTGGAACACCAACGAGATACAGTATCACTCCCAAAGGGGCAGCGATATGATGAAACGGTATATTCGAACGTTAAAATCGTTTGTACCTGAAAAGAATAAATCGCGGGTACTGCCTATAAAGCAACGAGGAGTTTATATTATTTCCGGGGGAATAGGCGGGTTGGGATACATTATAAGTGAGTACTTAGTTAAAAATTACCATTGCAATCTGGTCCTTTTTGGCCGGTCTCCCCTAAATAAAGACCAAAAGGAAAAGCTCGGGAAACTCAAAAAATATGATAACGAAGTACTGTATCATCAAACGGATGTTACGGATTTGGAAGCGGTAAAAGCCTTGGTTAAGGTTACAAAGGATACATTTTCAAGGGTAAATGGGATATTGCACAGTGCTGGTGTCAGCAGCGATTCTTTTCTATTGAAGAAGTTGACAAAAGAGATGGATCAGGTAATCGATCCAAAGGTGTTCGGGGCAATCAATCTGGATAAGGCCACAAAAGATGAAAATTTAGATTTTTTCGTACTGTTTTCATCCATCGCCGGTGTCCTGGGTAATTTTGGACAATGTGATTATGCCTATGCAAATCACTTTTTAGACTCATTTGCCGAATATAGGGGTCAATTGGAGCATATGCAGCAGCGTTTCGGCAAAACGATATCCATCAATTGGCCCTATTGGGAGGAAGGAGGGTTCGGACTTCCGGAAAATGAAATCGAACAGGGTAAAAAGCATCTTGGGTTGTATCCTATGGATACGGCTACAGGACTTGAATATTTTGAGGATTTTCTGTGTTCCGAGCATGCCCAGGGAATTGCTTTATACGGTGCTCCTTTCAAAATCAATTCGTACTTAGAGAAACGGCTAAGAAAATCCGGTGACGTCATGCAGGCCATTCCCAATACAGTTCCTACCCCGATGTTATTGGAAAAAACAGTAGTCTATCTGACACAGGTGATCGGGGATGAAATCAAACTCGACCCTGAGCGGATCGATTCACGGGAACCTTTCGATTCCTTCGGCATAGACTCGATTGTTATCGGAAGAATCAATATCGCACTAGAGAAAGATTTAGGGCCACAATCGAAAACACTGCTTTACGAGTACCCTTCGATTCAGGAATTAGCGGAGCACTTACTCGAGGAAGCAAAAGATCACCTGCTCGGAATCTTCAATATTTCAGATTCCCCGATTGAAGTGACGGGCCCAACCGCCGAGACCTTAATAAGGGAAAATGAAAGACCCATACCGGTAAAGGACTCTAATACCTATGAGGAAACCGAACCAATGGCCATTATCGGCATGCATGGAAAGTACCCAAAGTCGAAAGACTTGGCAAAATACTGGGAGAACCTTAAAAAGGGCAAAAACCTGATCGACTTGGTACCAGAGAGTCGATGGGAGTACAAAGCGTTCTACCACGAAGATCCCGAAAAGGCCGATGAAGGGAAAATCTATGGTAAATGGGGCGGTTTTATTAATGATGTAGATAAGTTCGACCCCGAGTTTTTCAACATCCCGAAAGAGGAGGCGAGAATGATGGACCCTCAAGAGCGATTGTTTCTTGAGTCGGTTTGGGCGACCATAGAAGATGCAGGGTATACCAAGGATAGTTTAAGCGCTATCTACAGCAAGGGAAAAGGATCGGATGTTGGGGTGTTTGTTGGCGTGACTACCAATACCTATAACTTGCTTGCCACTGATCAATGGAATAAGGGTAATTATTTAAACTCAAGTGCTTTGACATGGTCCATAGCTAACAGGGTCTCTTATTTAATGGACTTCCAAGGGCCCAGTATGCCTGTAGATACAGCTTGTTCTTCGTCGTTAGTAGCAATTCATATGGCCTGCGAAAGCCTCAGGAAAAAAGAATGTCAGGTAGCGATCGCAGGAGGGGTCAACCTGTATTTACATCCCTCAAAATACCATTCGCTCTGTAAAAAAAGAATGCTGGCGCAAGGCGAAAGAAATTATAGTTTCGGAGCTGGTGATGATGGCTTTGTCCCGGGGGAAGGGGTAGGTTCGATCTTGCTGAAACCGTTGAGCAAGGCCATGGCCGATAAAGATCATATTTATGCAGTGGTGAAAGGAAGTACTTTTGCCCATAGTGGCAGGTCAAATGGGTATTCGGCCCCGAACCCGAATTCGCAATCAAGTCTTATCGATCTCACACTGCGAAAGGCACGGGTGCATCCCGAAACAATCGGCTATGTAGAAGGACATGGCACGGGCACGCAACTAGGGGATAGTCTGGAAATTCTCGCTTTGACAAATGCGTTTCGAAAAAAGATGCAAAAGAAACAAATTTGCCCTGTAGGGTCTGTAAAAGCAAATATGGGTCATGCCGAAGCTGCTGCCGGAATAGCAGGGGTAACGAAAATTTTGCTACAGCTGAAGCATAGCCTACTCGCCCCAACAATCAATTCAGAAACTATAAATCCGAATATTGATTTTGAAAAAACGCCTTTCTATCTGCAACATGAGTTATCACCTTGGAAAGGGGAGGCCAATAAACCGAGACGGGCATTGATCAACTCTTTCGGGGCAGGAGGGGTCAATGCCTGCCTGATAATCGAGGAATATGGTGCGAATACAAAAGCAGCCGATCTTTCAAAAGAAAGGCCCCCCTACCTAGTTATACTCTCCGCCAAGAACAAGGAAAGTTTAATCAACTCTGCGAACCAATTACTTTCTTTCGTTGGTGAACAAAGAAAAGTAAAACTTGCAAATTTGGCCTATACCTTGCAAATAGGAAGAGAGGCAATGCAAGAGCGATTAGCCTTTATCGTTACGGAGCGGAAACAATTTATGGAGCAATTAAAAAAATGGAAGCAAAATGAACCCTGCGAGGGTGTCTTTCAAGGTGGACTTTCCATTGATGCCGGAAGAAAAAACCGATCTTCAACCGACGAGGAAAAAATCAACGCTTCCTTGGAAGAGTCGAACCTTATCGAATTGGCTCAATTTTGGGTCGATGGTGCTAATTTAGATTGGGGGAAGTTGTATGAACATGATAAAATGCCACAACGAATATCCGTTCCAACCTATCCGTTTTCAAAGCAAAGTTATTGGATTACGGATAACCTAGCGGTTAGAAAAGAGATCAATGTGGGAGGCAGCGATGTACTGCATCCATTGGTCTCACATAATATATCTACACTCCAAAGAGTAGGGTTTAGTTCATTGCTATCAGACAGCGAATATTACGCAAAAGATCATAAGGTAAATGGAGTAAAACTATTTCCTGGTGCTGGTTTTCTTGAGATTGCCAGCGTTTCTGGAAGTTTGGCAGGAGAGAAAAAAGTAGCTAAAATCAAAGAGATTGTCTGGATGCATCCCCTAACATTTGAAAATGGTTCCCAATGGATACAGACCTATTTGAAACAAAATGGAAGCGGAACGGACTTTCAAATTACATCATTAAATGACCACAACGAACAAATAGTTCATTCGGAAGGGAAAATACGCTATCAAAATGGTGCAACTTATTCTTTAGAGCAAGAAGAAACACTCTCTATTAAAACGCTAATCGAGCAATGCCCTACAATAAGGAATGGTAGTGATTTTTACAATTCTTTTAGCAAAGCAGGTTTTGAATACGGAATGGGTTTCCGAACAATTCGGGAGTTTTACGCCAGCAGATCGTTCGCCTTGGGCAAACTAGAAATTGCCGAGAATTTAAAGGCCGATTTTGAACATTTTATGCTTCATCCCAGTATTTTGGATGGAGCGTTACAGACAGTTGCCGGATTATTGGCAAGTACCAATAATACTACAACGTATCTTCCTTTTAGCATTGGGGAACTTGAGGTTATCCGTCCATTGACCCAAACATGCTATGCATATGTCGAGTTCGCGGATCAGGGAGGGCCTACAAGGTCCGATGTCAAAAAATTCAATATTAAGATCGTGAACAGAAAAGGAACTTTATTGGTCAAGGTAAAAAACTTTTATACAAGAGCCTTGTCCAAAACCGAACCTGAGTTGCAAGAAGTATTGACGCATTAATTATCACTTTTTTATCCTAAATTTTATCAAATGATTCATCCAAAAGTTCAGTCATCCAGTGCCGAATACCCTATTGGGGTTTTTGTGTCGGAATTTACCGGTAACGAGCTCTTTCTTGCCGATCATGTTATCCAAGGGCAAAAAATTCTTCCGGGAATGGCCTATTTGGAAATTGCAAGGGCGGCGGTAGCAAACTCCATCGATATTTCCAAGGAAGAAATAATCGTTCTGGTCGATAGCGTTTTTGTCCAAGCCATATTAGTGACCCAAAAACGGGAAGTCACAACACAAGTATATCCGGGCGCGGAAGGAGAGTTCGGTGTCGAAGTAAGTACCGATCAAGGGATTCATTTTCAAACTACGGTGTTGGTTCGGAAAAAAGAGCAGGTGCGCGAAGATGAAAATATACCCGCCCATTTAGATATTGACCTATTAAAGAAAGAATGTCCTGACCATGGTCCGACAAAAAGTGAGTTTTATCAGAACATGAGAAAGCGGGAAGTCTTTCTTGGTCCGAGCCATCAGGGGATAGAAACGATACATATCGGCACTACCAGTGCCCTTATTCGCTTGTCGTTGCCGGGATCCAGTAATCGCGGTATGGCCATGGATTCGGGCATGCTCGATAGTATTATACAGAGTGGAATTGCATTGGCCGCTAATCCCGAGGCGAACGTAGTGCCGTTTGCGGTCAGGAAGGCCATGGTTTTCGGTTCCCTAACAAATACAATGTACGCCCACGTGGTTAAAATCGATGATGGTATGAACTATACTGTATCAGACGAGGAGGGGAACGTTAAAGTGGTTATTACAGGGTTTCTTGCACGTGAAATAGACATAAACGACCAAAAAGATACGCTTGCGTATTTTAGACCCGAATGGCGATACGAAAAAGTAGATGGTGATGGTCATACAGGCGAAAATGTGACCGTCATCCAAAAACAGGAAACCTATAGCGATTTGGTCAAATGCATAAGCTCAGTGGCAAGCCGGCTAATAAAGGAAAAAACCGAACAGCATTGCCTGGAGGTTTCCTTGCCGAAGGATAAGCCTTCATGGAAGGGGATTACGGCGCTCTTAAAAACGATTTCCATCGAGTATCCGAGGATAACGTACCAGGTAAGAGTAGAAAATACCCCCTTGCATTCGAGTTTTACCGAAATCGATTTGCCCAAATCGACCGATTCCTGTTGGGCCGATAATAAAACCATTCTAATTACGGGAGGGCTGGGAGGGGTTGGTAAACTTCTTTGTTATGATATCGCCAAGAATAGCAAAGGGTGTCAACTCATACTAATCGGTAGGAGCAGGTTGACAAATGAAAAGAAACAAACGCTTAGGGAACTCACATCGAAAGGTACGGCTGCTACCTATGAAGTATGCAATATTGGTCGGGAGGAAGAGGTAAACGATTTAATTGCAAAACTTCCGGAAATCAACGGGGTAATACACTGTGCAGGAATCAACGCGGATAACCGGATTTCCAAAAAAAGCAATCAGGAAATAGACCAAGTATTAGCGCCTAAGGTAGCTGGTCTGAACTATCTTGATAAGGCAACTTCCGGACTTGAACTAGACTATTTTATCACATTTTCCTCCATTGCAGGAGCCTTGGGCAATGCCGGTCAAGCTGATTATGCTGCCGCCAATGCCTATATGGATGCATATATGACCATACGTGCAGAGCGGGTAGCGGACAAAAAGAGTCATGGGAAGAGCATTAGTATCAACTGGCCCCTATGGGAAAGTGACGGAATGCAACTGGACAAAGAAACCAAAAAAAATCTCGAGCAGGTATTGAAAATTAAACCGCTACCCGCAGCGGTTGGGCTAAGGGCCCTGAAAGAAATACTGGATAGTAATGAGCATCAGGTGGTGGTACTCTATGGAAACAAAAAAAACATCAAAACCCTTTTCGAGAAGCCGGCAAAGAAAAAAAAGCCGGTGGAAAAGATCGAGCAAAATACCAATATTGGCGATTTGACCAAAGAGATTTTACTACAGGTAAAAGAGCAGGTCGCCACACATTTAAAGCGACCAGCAAATCAATTGGACGAGGGAGCGGATTGGGCCGAATTTGGATTTGATTCCATATTACTCTCGGGTTTTGTGAATAAGTTCAATTCAAAATTCAATCTTAGTTTACTCCCTACCGTTTTGTTCGAGGCAACCAATATAGGCAAGTTCAGCCAGTATTTGACCGATAATTATCCGGATCATTTTACAAAAGGGCAGGGCATCGATCAACCTGGCCATTCCGTAAAAAAAGAAAATCGCCAAGCGCCCAAACGGGAATCAGGAGAAGCAGAGGAACAGGGTATAACGGTTTTTGCCAAAGGTTTCAAAAGAAAATATAAGAACAAAAGCTCATACAGGGAAAAAGACTTGGCAATCGTTGGCATGAGCTGTAAAGTGGCAGGATCTCGAAATCCAGAAGAGTTTTGGAGGATGTTGGTCGAGGAGAAGGACATGATCAGTGAAATACCAAAAGATAGATGGGATTGGAAAGACTATCCCGGGGTAAGTAAATGGGGGTCTTTCATGGAGGGTATTGCAGAATTTGACCCCTTATTTTTCGGGATCTCTCCTGCAGAAGCTATTTATATGTCTCCCGAGCAACGTTTGATGCTTCAATACATATGGGAATGTATGGAGGACGCCGGTTATTCTTCAGAAGAACTTAAGGGAACCAAAACTGGCCTCTTTATGGGTTGTGGGCCAAGTAGCTACGTACACCTTTTATCCAATATGCCGGTCGAGGCGTATTCGGCAACGGGTATGGTACCATCGGTTGGCCCCAACCGCGTCAGTTTTTTGATGGATTGGCACGGGCCCAGTAATCCGATCGATACAGCCTGCAGCAGCAGTCTAGTGGCATTACATCGTGCAATGGAAGCCATTGATCTTGGGCATTGCGACCAGGCCTTTATAGGTGGGGTAAATGCCCTTCTTACACCTGATGTTTATGTTAGCTTTTCTAAATCAGGTATGTTATGCGAGGATGGAAGGTGTAAAACATTTTCAGATAAGGCAAACGGCTATGTAAGAGGAGAGGGAATAGGTGTTTTGATGGTTAAAAAGTTGCAAGATGCGATCAAGGACAATGATACTATTTATGCCGTGGTCAAGGGAACCGCAGAAAATCATGGGGGTCACGCAAATTCGTTGACCGCCCCCAACCCAAAATCACAGGCATCGGTAATCCAAAGGGCCTTAGAAGATGCTGAAATAGATTTTAGCAGGGTCAGTTATGTGGAATGCCATGGTACCGGTACTCCCTTGGGAGACCCTATCGAGATCGAAGGTTTGAAAATGGTCGCTGCTGAATTGTTATCAGATTCAGAAAGAAAACACCGCTGTAAACTGGGGAGTATCAAATCTAACATTGGCCACCTTGAATACGGAGCGGGAATTGTTGGTTTGATAAAGGTAATACTCCAAATGAAGCATAAAAAAATCGTCAAAACGCTGCATTGCGATAATATAAACCCGTACATACAACTTCAAGGAACCCCATTTGAAATTGCCCACGAATCGACGGATTGGGAGCAACCAACAGGAGCTCCAAGAGTAGCAGGGGTCAGCAGTTTTGGTTTTGGGGGTGTAAATGCACATATCATCTTGGAAGAATTCCCGGAAACCAAAGATCTTCCGGTAGCTGAGAAGAATACCGACGACACTAAAATACTACTTGTTATTTCTGCAAAAGATGAAGATGGACTAATAAAATACCTTTTACAATACCAAGAGTATATTAAAACAGTGGATCAAAGTAAAAATACCCTAGAACGAATTGCCTACACCTTACAAGTAGGACGTTCGGAGATGGAAGAACGCCTTGCTTTTGTAGTGGATTCCTTCGAAGGTTGGAAGAAACAAATCGATTCGGTTTTAAGCGAAAATGGATTTACAAATAATGAAAAAGTATTCAAAGGTTCCGTAAAAAGAAAATCTTCGAATGTGAATGGGATTTCAAACCATGGAACTGGGCAAGAGGCGATAAAGGAAATAGTTCAACAGAACAATCATGAAAAAATAGCCGAACTATGGGTGAAAGGTTCCAAGATAGAGTGGGAATTACTATATGCGTAGAACGCCCCAAAGATATTATATGTTAAAGATCTAGATAGGCCAAATGAAGCATATGGCTAAGGTTTGCCATTCCTAGAGGAAACATCTACTCTGTTTAAATCAATCAAATACGACCACCATTATCTAAAAACAAGTCCTTTTTAACGGTTGTGCCCTTACACATCTTAAAAAAGACATCAAAAAAATCACATTAAAATCAAAAATCTTTTGGCAACCTATGCAGGGTCATGGTTGTTGTAAATAAGTCTGTTATTAATAATCATAAAAGTAAATAAATGAAATTAGTTGGAATTGAGGCTATAAACGTACACGCAGGTACCGCATGCCTAAACGTAGAAAAATTGGCCAAGCATCGTAATTTGGATATGACCAGATTTGAAAACCTGCTCATGAAGGAAAAGACCGTGGCCCTGCCATATGAAGATCCTATAACCTATGGCGTTAATGCGGCCAAACCCATCATCGACGCATTGAGTCCTGAGGAAAAAGATCGGATAGAAATGGTCATCTCTTGTACGGAATCGGCCTTTGATTTTGGAAAATCAATGAGCACTTATTTTCATGATCTTTTGGGGCTCAATCGAAATTGCAGATTGTTCGAGTTAAAAAACGCCTGTTATTCTGGTATCGCTGGTTTCCAAACCGCTGTTAATTTTATTTTATCTCAAACCTCGCCAGGAGCGAAAGCATTGGTAATAGCTACCGATGTTTCACGCTTTATGGTGGAAGAAGGCGGAAGTGCCCTTACCGAAGACTGGTCTTTTGCTGAACCAAGTGGTGGTGCAGGAAGCGTGGCGTTATTGGTAAGCGATCAACCGCATATTTTTAAATTGGATGTTGGGGCCACGGGCTATTATGGGTATGAGGTGATGGATACCTGTCGTCCCACTGCAGATGGGGACGCAGGAGACTCAGACCTATCTTTACTTTCCTACCTTGACTGTTGTGAGAATGCTTATTTGGAGTATGAAAAAAGAGTAACGGGGGCAGACTATAGAACGAGCTTTGACTATTTGGCCTTCCACGCGCCTTTTGGAGGGATGGTAAAGGGGGCTCATCGAAATATTATGAGCAAGCTAACAAAAACGAATCCCAAGGAAATAGAAGAAGATTTCAATAGAAGGGTAATGCCAGGGCTAGACTATTGCCAGCGTGTGGCCAATATTATGGGAGCAACGGCCTTGTTGTCATTGGTCAGTACCATCGCCAACGGAAATTTCGATACCCCAAAACGAATTGGTTGCTTTTCATATGGTTCTGGTTGTTGTTCCGAATTTTTTAGTGGTGTTGTAAGCAAGGAGGGGCAAGACCGCCTACGTGCCTTTAACATCAAAGAAAAATTGGACAACCGCTACGAAATGACCATTGAAGAATACGAACAATTACTCATAAACAGTAATGTAGTCAAATTCGGTACGCGTAATTCAAAACTAGATTCCACATTTATTCCTCAAGCACGAAAGGCCCTGGGAAAAGAGACGTTGTTTTTAAAGGAAATCAAAGAATTTCATAGAGAATACGAATGGCTATCTTAAACAATACATCTTACGAAACACTTAAGGTAAAGTTCGAGGACGATATTTGCTTTATTCAGATTTACCGTCCCGAAAACAATAATACCATAAATAATATACTCATTGATGAATTTACCCGAGTGTTGGATCGGTGTGAGGAAAAAACCAAAATTATTGTTTTGGAAGGGTTGCCAGATGTTTTTTGCTATGGAGCCGATTTTAAAACGATTCATCAAGAAAGCAACCGTGAATCGGAAAGTCAACATCGAAATCCGGAACCATTGTACAAAGTCTGGCTAAGGCTTTCTAAGGGGCCTTACGTTACCATTGCCCATGTTAAGGGCAAGGCAAATGCAGGGGGAATAGGGTTTGTAGCGGCTTGTGATATTGTGCTTTGC
Organism: uncultured Flavobacteriaceae bacterium; assembly: GCA_938010765.1. Taxonomy (GTDB): domain Bacteria; phylum Bacteroidota; class Bacteroidia; order Flavobacteriales; family Flavobacteriaceae; genus Pelagihabitans. The sequence continues at coordinate 26,296 of CALLVX010000085.1, forward strand.
GAGGAGAAAGCCATTTTTAGTCTTTCGGAGTTGTTATTTGGCTTGATGCCGGCATGTGTTTTGCCGTTCTTGATTCGTAGAATGGGATTTTCAAAGGCCAACTACCTCACTTTAATGACGCGGCCAATTTCATCAAAACAGGCATTGGAATGGGGTTTGGTAGATGCCTGTGAAGTGAATTCTGAAAATCTGTTAAGAAAACACCTGTTACGACTGCGTAGATTGAACAAAACGGGAATCAAGCGGTACAAGAATTACTTGAATAAACTGGACGATTTCCCTGAATTAGCAAAATCAGAGGCGCTGGATGCCAATGTTGAGGTTTTTTCAGATCAAGCTAACATCGATAAAATAACAAGGTTCGTAACTACGGGACAATTTCCCTGGGAAGAATAATCACTAATGATGAAACAAGTAGTTGAGTTAACAGAAATAGAGGATCATATTATTCAGATAAAAATGCAAGATCGGGAAAGTAAGAATACTTTTTCTCCTGACCTTATTGCCGGCCTTACCAACGCTTTCGAACATATAGAATCGGAAGCGCGTTATAAAGCGGTCGTACTTACTGGCTATGATACTTATTTTGCCAGCGGAGGTACTCAAGAACAGCTAATGACGCTTTCGGATGGAAATTCGAAATTTACAGATTTTGACCTGTATAGTTTGTCTTTGAAGTGTTCTATCCCTGTAATTTCGGCAATGCAAGGTCATGGTATAGGAGGTGGTTTTGCCATGGGATTGTTCGCTGATTTCGTGATATTGAGCAGGGAAAGTATCTATACGACCAATTTCATGAAATATGGGTTCACCCCGGGCATGGGAGCTACCTATATTCTTCCAGAAAAATTGGGCATTGTCCTAGCGGAGGAAATGTTGCTTACCGCAAAAAATTATCGAGGACAAGAGTTGCAGTCCAGAGGAGTGCCTTTTCCGGTAGTGCCAAGGGAACAAGTTCTAGATCATGCGTATGGTCTGGCAAGATCATTGGCCGAAAAGCCACGGATTTCGTTAATTACGTTAAAAGACCACCTAGTCCTAAAATTAAGAGAAGAACTTCCTAGAGTGATTGAACAAGAGGTGCTTATGCATGAAAAGACCTTTGCGCAACCTAGTGTGAAAGAACGAATCAGGTCACTTTTTGGTAAATAACCTAGGGGCGATAAAAAATGATGCATCGCCGAAATACTTTCTCAGAGTAATTTTCATGAAAAAGAATATACCGGATTGAAATAAATGACAATACTTTATTTGCAATAAAGGTGGGTTTTATATTCAAAAAGAATCGTGTTATACATTTTAAAGATAGTAAGAAGCGATGGGCAAAAAACAGATTTTTATGTTTTCGGGGCAAGGGTCCCAATATTATCAAATGGGGAAAGAACTGTATCAAAATCACCAACTTTTCAAGCAGAGTATGGATGAGTGCAATGCATTTGTAGCTCCGTTGATAGGAATGTCCTTGACCGAGGTAATCTATAACCCCAAGGTTGAAAAAGGAGCAATTTTTGATCGACTTCTGTATACGAATCCAGCGCTGTTGAGTATACAATACAGTTTGGTGCGTGTATTGAAGGATATGGGAGTGTATCCTGATTTTGTGATGGGATATAGCCTAGGGGAAGTCACGGCAGCAATCGTTTCAGAGGCAATTTCACTAGAGGACGGTTTGAAGTTGGTGGTCGATATGGCTCACTTGGCAGAGGAAGAAACGCCGCAGGCAAGAATGTTGGCAATAATGGCCGAAAAAATAATCGTAGTGCAAAATCCTGATCTTTTCAGCAAGTGTTGGCTTACCGCAACCAATTTTACTGAAAATTTTGTGATTAGTGGATTGCCACATGATATTCAATCGCTACAAAACGACCTAAAAGAGGAAGGGATTACAACACAAAAGTTACCGGTAAACTATGGTTTTCATACGCCGCTGATAGAGGGCTTGGAACATCGGTTCAAAAAAATTCTTAGTGAAATTAGCTATTCGGGTCCGGTAATTCCCATAATTTCTTCAAGGCAAAATGAGGTTGTTGCGTCCTTGACCGATGAGTATTTTTGGGAGGTTATTCGGTATCCGGTCAATTTTCAGAAAACCATTGAAAATACGGTGAAAAATGAAGATTTTGTTTTTATAGACCTTGGGCCTAGCGGATCATTGGCTACCTCGATCAAATATATACTTCCCCCTTCTTCCAATTCCGTGGCGTTGCAGGTAATGAACCAATATGGGAAGAATCTCCATATGTTGGAAAAATTTGGGGACAACCTTCTTGTAAATAGTTGAATCAACCTTTTAAACAAGCAATATTTTGAACAGTACGATCTAAATGAAAACGCGAACGACTTGTGCTAGAACATAACTTGAATAATAATACGGGTGTCTCATATTTAGCGGTCTTCTGCCCTCTTATAGCGAATACAATAATAAAAAGAGCGTGCAAATGACTTCAATATATAAACCGACTACTTTTCATTTGAATTGTAGGAATAAAATTGAAAGAAATTAGAATGGTCAGAAATGCTTATGAAGTAAAAAAACAAGGGGTAGAACCCCAAGTTGTGGTGTTGAAAGTTTCCAATATGTTTATGATAAATTACAATTACCTTGTAATAGACCATATAAGCAATACCTCGGTAATCATAGATCCTGCATGGGATATAGATAAAATTGACCGGGCCATAGCAGATAGCGGAACTCGCTTAAAAGGTATTTTGCTTACCCACTCTCATTTAGATCATATACACTTGGCCAAACCACTTGCCAATAAATATGATTGTGCAATATGGATGTCCCTTGAAGAAATGGTGATTTCCGATTTTAGCGCCCCGCAATTAGAGGGAATAGACGAAAGACCTTGGATGGTGGAAGGACTTAAAATAAAGCCTTTTCTAACACCGGGCCATACGGCCGGAAGCATGTGCTACCTTATCGGGAACAACTTATTTAGCGGAGATACCCTTTTTGCCGAAGGTTGTGGGCTTTGTCCGGATATCGCCGCGGCATATAAGATGTTTGAAAGTCTACAAACCATTAAAGCACAGTTACGATCCGATACGCGGATTTTTCCAGGGCATAATTATGGGAAAATTCCTGGTCAGGAATTTGCTACAATACTACAAAACAATATCTATCTGCAGTTTGGCAACAAACAAGATTTTGCTTCTTATAGATTGAGAAAAGGGCAGAATCATTCAAAGTTTTTTGAGTTCTTGTAACTCTTGTAGGCACCAGGAGTTTAGAATTCTTATCAATTTAAATATGTAACCTAAAAATAGAATAATGTCAAAAGAATACGTTTTTGAAGCCGTGAAAAAAGTAATACTAGAAGTACTGCCTCATGTAGAGCCAGAAATCATAACCATTGATAAACAACTAAAAGATGTGGGGGCGAATTCTATCGACCGTATGGAAATAGTGACAATGTCAATGCAGGCGCTAGAACTGAAACTGTCTTTAATGAGCTTTGCAGGGGTTAGTAATATTGAAGGCTTGGTAGATGTTTTAGAGGAAACCCTTGCTAAAAAGGAAATTGACTAAATAATGCGAACCAATAACGTTGTCGGAGTCACCGGTATGGGTATTGTTTCTGCCATTGGAGATAGCTTAGCGTCGTTTAGCGATTCATTAAAGCGAGGTACATCTGGTATACGACATAATGAAAGTGCCGCACGACCAAAGCCATCGGTCAATATTGTTTCGGCAATCCGGGATTTTGTTTTTTTGGAGAAACTGGGTAAACTTAAAAACATCCCAGAAGAAAAGTTGACCAAGGCCAAGCGGCTAGGGTTGAGGGCACCATTTGTAATCCAAACCTCCATACTGTCCGCACTGCAAGCGTGGGAACAGGCAAGTTTGTTTGATAACCCCCCTTTGGCATCGCGAATAGCATTGATTATTGCAGGTCAAAACAGTACACAAAACCATCAATATGGCCTAATTTCTGCGTTCAGGGAAAATCCCGAATACTTAAGCCCGCGCTACGCCTTGGAATTTTTGGAAACCAACCAGGTCGGTGTTTTGAGTGAACTGTTTGGAATAGAAGGAGAAGGGTTAGTGGTTGGGGGGGCCTCAGCTACTGGGAATGTAGGCCTAATAAAGGGGCATCAACTTGTAGAATCGGGTATGGTAGACCTGTGTTTGGTTGTAGGGGTGGTTGCGGAATTATCGCCTTTGGATATCCAAGGTTTCATTAACATAGGTGCTATGGGGGGCAAGGCGTATATTGACAAAGCTACTGAAGCATGCCGACCTTTTGATACCAATCATGAAGGATTTATTTATGGACAGGCCAGTGCCGCTATAATTATTGAAGCTACCTCTAGTTCCTCTTTGAGGAACGTTTTGCCATTAGCAGAAATAGGTGGTGGTATTATTGTTTTGGATGGGAACAGTTCTGCCAACCCTAGCAAGAACGGGGAATTAAAGGCTATGACAGGGGCTTTGCTAAAAGCTAGACTCTCTGTAACCGATATCGATTACATCAATACACACGGGAGCTCATCCCCTTTAGGGGATAAAACGGAGGCTGCGGCTATTTTAAAACTGTTAGGAGCGCATACCCCAAACGTTTGGCTGAACGCGACCAAGGGACTTACGGGTCATTGTCTGTACTCCGCAGGTATGGTCGAGGCCATAGCGACTATACTTCAAATGAAAGAAGGGTTTTTACATCCCAATAAAAATCTTAATGAACCCATAGATAAGAAGCTAAAGTTTTGTGGCGACAAGTTTGTAAAATACAAAGTCAAAGCCGCTTTAAGCACCTCTTTTGGTTTTGGTGGGATCAATACCTGTATCGTAATAAAAAGAGGCAACTTCTAAAATCAGTATAAAAAAAATATAGTAACTAAAAATAAGGAATAATGAAAACAACGTATCTGTTCCCGGGACAGGGATCACAAAAGAAGGGCATGGGAGGAAATCTATTCGATGAATTTCCCGAAATAACTAAAAAAGCAAATGATTTATTAGGATATTCTATCAAAGAACTTTGTTTGAACGACCCTGATAAACTACTTAATAAAACCCAATATACACAACCCGCGCTTTATGTTGTGAATGCCCTTACCTTTCAAAAGAAGATGAAAGAGGGTCAAAAACAGCCCGACTTTGTAGCAGGTCATAGTTTGGGGGAGTACAGTGCCTTACAAGCCGCGGGGGTAATGACTTTCGAAGAAGGCTTAAAACTTGTTATTAAGAGAGGTGAATTAATGAGCAAAGCCGAAAATGGTGGCATGGCCGCCATTCTCAATTCATCTGAAAAGGAGATAACTAAAACCCTAGAAGATGCCGGTCTTAATGATATTGATATCGCCAATCTTAATTCACCTAAACAGATCGTTGTTTCAGGATCCAGAGAAAATATGGACAAGGCGCTACCGATTTTTGAAAAGGCCAATATGGTTTTTATTCCGCTCAATACAAGTGGAGCGTTCCATTCCCGGTATATGAAAGATGCCGGAAGTGAATTTGAGAAGATCGTAAGAAAGATGACTTTTTCAAAAGCTAAATTTCAGGTGATAGCAAATGTAAATGCTAAACCTTATCGAAAGAACTGGGTGGCCAGAAATTTGGTGAATCAAATATCCAATTGCGTAAAGTGGACAGAAAGTATGGAATACCTTCTTGGTAAAGGAGAGATGAAATTTGAAGAACTTGGGGTCGGTGATGTTTTGACCAAACTTCAGCTTGCCATAAAGAAAGGCTATGACGCTAAAAATTTAACGGAGCAGGTGAAAAATAGACCTGCGGAGCAAGCTGAAATTAAAGAATCCAAAAAAGAGGATAAAGCAAGCAAGGAGGCACCCAAAACAAGTGTTGTAGTTGAAAAATTAGAGACAACACCAGTCGAAAGCAACGGTAAAGGTGAAGATAAAACAATGCTGGATCCAAAAACAATGGTAGCACAGTGGAATAAGAATTATGTTGTGGGAACCAAAGTGAAATCTGATTATTATGAGGAAGTATTGGAAACTAGAACCGAAGCCTTAATGTTATTTGGTTTTAGGGCCGCGTTGTATGTTAAAGGATACAACGGATATTTTGACTTGCGAGAAGTACAACCAATATCATCATAAAGGAAGCATGGTGAAGAACAAATTAATTTTTGTTTTTTTAGATGGGATAGGAATGGGTAAAGAGGATGGTTACAACCCATTTGCTAGCGCTTTGATGCCTACCTTGGACTCTTTGCTTGGTGGAAAACTGGTTCGCGGCACAGAAGTCTATAAAAACAATCTCTTGGTAAAAGGTATTGATGCTTGCCTAGGCGTTTCTGGGGTCCCACAAAGTGCTACGGGTCAGACCGCCTTATTTACTGGGGTCAATGCCCCCGAGATTTTAGGACATCATTACCCCGCCTATCCCAATAAAGAATTGATCAGCGTGATCAATGAACGGTCCATTTTTAAATACGCCGACGAGCAAAACATAAAAAGTATTTTTGCCAACTCGTATACAGACGGTTTTTTCAAATCTTTTGATGTTAATACGGATAATTATAGCGTAACTACTCGCTGTATGCTGGCGGCAAACTCTAAATTCAATACAACAGAGGATTTGGGTCGGGGAAAGGCTGTTCACTGGGATATTACCAACTTTACGTTACAGGATACACCAGGAAACGGAATACCCAGTATAGTACCGTATATGGCAGGTCAAAATTTATTGCATCTGGCAACCGAGTATGATCTTATACTTTATGAATGTTTTTTACCTGATTTAATAGGACATCGGAAAGATATGGAGAAAGCGACAGCGTTCTTAGAGACCTTCGATTCTTTTTTAAAAGGGTTGATAGATGAAAAATCACCGAATGTAAATATCTTAATATCAAGTGATCATGGCAATTTAGAAGATCTTTCTACCGGAGGACATACTAAAAACCTTGTACCTCTTTTTTGTTTAGGTAGCCTAGCTCCTGAATTTTCAAGTGTGAATAGGATCGATCAAATTTTCGATGGTATTTTTTTGAATCTATAGGGGGTTCTACATGAAGTGATTTAAACTTTTTTCTTGTTTTTCTTTTTAAACTTTTTGAGAGCTATCACAAAGAATGCTTGATAGTTGAGCCCTTTCCAACTTTTCGGTAGCGGTATCGACTCTGTTGAGCAACGCGCGATAGCTGTTGATCTAGGCATTGGCTCGTTCCATCGTATATCGATGGTCGTACAGTTCTTGGTCGAAGTATTCGTCTCTTTCGACATTCCCGTTGTGTTTGTTCAAATATATATTGGCATTTATTTGCTTGTTGCCACAGTATTTGCGGAAGACCTTGGAATCGAATCCGGCATCCGCAGAGAGGAACAGCCCTTCCATAGGGGTATCGGCCTTTTCGAGCGTAGCGGTAATGACATCGAACTGTACCTTTATATCGTAAAGGTTGTTATGGTTGTCCGCCACGGGCTGCGACATGGCCATGATCAGAAAGAGCACCCCGTAACGCTTCGGAGGTGTTTCCTTCCTTGATATTCGATTCCCTTACCGCCGCTGGCAGGTGTATGGCTGCCGCCAAAATCAATACAGGAAAGGTCGAGTACTGCCATATGTCTTTTAAGAAACTTTATACGACAGTCCTTCCATATCCCGGAAACGCTCCACTTTCGAAAATGATGGTAGAGCGATTGCCTGCTTAAGGACTTTCCTTGAAAAAGTGCCCCAACGGGAAGTAGGTGCCAGTGACCCCCCTGTTTTGAGTTTGTACAAAATAGCGTTGACTATCTCGGTCAAAGGCACCGTCGGCGGGAAGCCTCTTTTTGTTCTCGGGATAAATGCCACGATTTCCATTTCTATCATATTTTTGTCAAGTACTTTGTGCATAAAGGGTTGTTTTGGAATTATTTATGTTTTGCAGCACAAAGTTCCGCAACCCTTTCTTTAGATCCACAAAAAGTTTAAATCACTTCCATACAATTTTTTAAACAAGGTAAAAAATGGTAACTATTTTTCTGACCAGGTTTGATAAACCACTTACTGAAAAACAGTATAACGAATATAAATCGTTGTTATCAGATGATTTACAGAAAAAAAACGCCAAATATATGTTTTGGCAAGATAGGCATGCCCACTTGTTTGGAAAACTACTTTTTATAGAAGCATTAAAGTCAATCGGGATAAAGGAGAATTTTTGGAGTTATTTGAGATATAATACATACCAGAGGCCGTGCCTTAACATAAACGGTTACGATATTAATGTTTCTCATTCCGGTTATTATGTGATTTGCGGAATTTCAAGGGAAAAAAGAGTAGGAATTGATATTGAAAAAATCAAAAGCATCAAATTGAATAACTTTCGGAATGTCATGAGCCCTAGCCAATGGGAAAGGATCAATAACTCGGAAAATCGCCTACAAGAATTTTACAGGTACTGGACGATTAAAGAAAGTGTTGTCAAAGCAGACGGGCAAGGGATGTATTTTCCATTTGATAAACTTCACATAATTGATAGTACGGTCAATTGTAATCAAAAAACATGGTATATCAATGAAATAGAAATAGATACTTCTTATAAGTTGGCGTTGGCTACCGATAAACAATCAGACTTTAAAATCGAAAGAAAGAATTACTATTGAAACATTTCATAATAGAGTAATTTGTTTTCATACTAAGAAAAGAATTTTTTTTTCGGTCGTGTGATTCGCCTACATAGTTTTAATAAATTGCTTGATGGATTTGGCGCAAAAGAAATATTTAGTTTAGGTCAGGCTTTATGAAGAATACGCCGATTCATGGTGTCTACAGTTATAGTTTAAGAAAAGATTGGTTGCCGTATATCTGATGTATGCCATGTTGGATGTATTTTTTTAACTAACATGAGTTCATTATATCTAGATTGTCAAATAAAACCATAGATCGAACAGAATATTTCAGTAATTTTAGAGGTAGAAGTCATAGGCAGAATGTTTTATAGTAAATTGAATATCAATACTTTAATATGCGAAATATTCCGATATTTTCATGCCCGAAAACCAACTTTCTAATGTCGAACTCAGGTTGATTATGTGCAAATAAAAAAGGCTTCGGGAGTGAAACTCGCTGAAGCCTTGTTACTCCTGCTCCCCTTCTTGGGCTCGAATCAAGGACCCTCTAATTAGCAGTCGGTTCACGTATGGTTCTATATGGTTTTATGTGTCTTTAAATGACCATTTTATGGGGATTTTACTTGTCTTTAATATCAGCAAAAACCATTTGAAATCAAAAAAAGCACGCCAAAAGCACGCCACTTTTTAAACACTAGATTATGGCCACAATCAAGATAACCTTCGATAAACGGGCATCTAACACTACCAAAGATAATAAATTCATGTTGGTACTGCGTATCGGGCATAACCGAAAAACTCGCGATATCCCCTTTAATCTGCACCTAAAAGAAAATCAATACGATTATGCAACGGGCAAAATCACGGGTATCTTGAACGCTACAAGGCATACCAAACGCACCCGTAAAATTTACTCTGATGTAGATTTATGGATAGATGAACATGAAGGCGAAATCAAAAATTGGGAAATGGAGCGTCTAAAATCTGAAATCGAACAACGCTTTTTCAAAAAATCCCCTTCTCGTACTATTCTGAATTATGGAGGGGTTTATCTCTATGACCTCCTCCCGTTAAACCGGACAGTTTAAAAGTAGAGAAATCAGGGCGAATAAATGTTTAACTTTAAACAACTATTTGCTTATGAGACGATCAAAGTATTCGGAATCGCAGATTGTATTCGCGATCAAACAGGTGGAAACTGGTACCCGTATCCAAGAGGTGTGCCGCAAGATGGGGGTCAGTGAGGCCACTTTCTATAATTGGAAGAAAAAATATGGTGGACTCGGGGTCTCGGAATTACGAAGGCTTAAGAACCTCGAGGAGGAGAATTCTCAGCTCAAGAAATTGGTAGCCGACCTTAGCCTTGATAAACAGATATTGCAGGACGTACTGAAAAAAAAGTTCTGAGACCGTCTCGAAAACGTGGGATGGTCGACAACATCAGGATGGAGTACAACATCTCCATACAACGTTGCTGCAAACTGGTATTGCTGCATAAGAGTGTTTTCTATTACAAGGCCAAAGGACGTAGCGACGAACTGTTGCGTATGCGAATGAACGAGATAGCCTCTGTGAGGGTGCGCTATGGGTTTTGGCGCATCCATATCCTTTTGAGAAGAGAGGGCTTTATGGACAACCACAAGCGCATGTACAGGGTCTATTGTGAAGAAGGTCTGAACCTAAGGGGCAAACGCCCAAAACGGAACCGTTCAGCGGCACATAGACAACCTGCCGAGGGCAATGCCTCTAGTTTACACGAGTGCTGGAGCATGGATTTCGTTTGTGACCAACTGTACAACGGCAATCGGTTCAGGGCCTTAACTGTAGTGGATAATTTTAGTCGAAGGTGTTTGGCCATACATGCCGGGAAATCGTTGAAAGGAAGGGATGTTGTGCAGGTCATGGAAACAATCACCTTTGGGAACGAAGTGCTGCCAAAACGTATTAAAGTGGATAACGGAAGCGAGTTCATCAGTAAAATATTGGACAAATGGGCCTATGAGAACAATGTCGAACTTGACTTCTCAAGACCTGGAAAACCTACCGATAACCCGTTTATAGAAAGCTTTAACGGTTCGTTCAGGGACGAATGCCTGAATGCGAACTGGTTCTTTTCTTTGTTGGATGCACAAGAAAAGTTCGATATTTGGCGGGAGGACTATAACAACTTTAGACCGCACAGCTCGTTGGGGGACATGTCCCCCAACGAGTACATTGAAATGAATGAAAATAGCCCGGATTCTCTAGTTATGACCGGTACCTAAATATGGGAGGAGGTCAGTTTCGAGTTCCCGTCCTAAAAATAGTAGGTTTGCTATGGGGTATACCGGTTCCCAGCAAACTGATTACGGCATTGCAACCATGTATCAATTTCCGCACCACATCGATATCGGATATGTCTTCATATACGATTTCAATAAATTCACTCTCAATGTTGCAATTTTTGGGATTTCTAACAAGTAATTTAAAATAGACTTTCTTTTCTAACAAGGTCTGTACCAAATAGTGGCCCGATTTACCTGTAACACCAACCACGGCAATCTTTGTATTTTGTGTCATTATTTCTCTTTGTATTATAGTATTGGAAGATTAACCATCAATTGAAATCGATGGCCTGCAAATTCGACGCTTAGTGCATCGATGGTCGTATATAGTACAAAGAGATTTTAATAATATCAAAGTAGTAATAATGAACGATTTAATCGATTTATTTTAATATCCCTTAACTTCGTAGTTCTGAATTGCGCAACATGGCCGAGTTTGTTAAGATATATGAAGACAATCCGAACTCTAAGGAAATAGATAGGGTAGTGGCGGTACTTCGCAAAGGTGGGCTTGTAATTTACCCGACCGATACGGTCTACGGTCTTGGTTGCGACATTACCAATACCAAGGCTTTAGAACGAATTGCCCGTATAAAAGGTATAAAACTTGCGAAAGCGCAATGGTCGTTTATCTGTGCGGATCTTAGTAACCTTTCTGACTATGTGCGCCAAATAGATACGGCCACGTTTAAAATATTAAAGCGAGCGCTACCTGGTGCTTACACCTTTATATTACCAGGAAACAATAACCTTCCCAAAGATTTTAAAAAGAAGAAGACGGTGGGGATACGAGTTCCCGATAACCGTATTGCCAATGCCTTAGTGGTTGGTTTGGGCAATCCTATTGTGTCTACCTCCATTCGAGATGAGGATGAGTTGTTAGAATATACTACGGATCCAGAGTTGATATATGAAAAATGGGAAAACCTGGTCGACTTGGTAATCGATGGGGGATATGGAGATAATGTTGCCTCCACTATTATTGACCTTTCCGATGGTGCACCTTTTGTCGTGCGGGAAGGAAAAGGAGACCCTGATATTCTGTAAGAATGGTTTCTTTATAAAATTATTTTAAACAAAAAAGTGCGCCGTAAAGGCGCACTTTTATATTTTTAAAGAAAAACAACAACTAGTTATTAATAGCAGGGTCTTTCATACCTTCTTCGATCATGCTATAGAACTGATCGATTTTAGGTAATACTACGATTCTTGTTCTTCTATTCTTCGATTTCTCCGTCTGTGAAAGAGGAACGAATTCTGCTCTCCCTGCCGCAGTCATACGCTTCGGGTCAACACCGTAATCGTTCTGTAAAATACGAACTACCGCTGTGGCACGTTTCACACTCAAATCCCAGTTGTCTTTCAATACTCCGCCACCGCCATTATAGGGTACGTCATCCGTATGTCCTTCTACCATAAATTCAAAATCAGGCTTGTTGTTGACCACTTTTGCAACTTTACCAAGTACTTCTTTGGCACGGCTCGTGATATTGTAGCTTCCGCTGCTGAACAATAGCTTGTCAGAGATGGAAACAAAAACGACTCCTTTTTCTACACTTATTTCGATATCCTCATCATCTAAGTTTCCTAAAACACCTTTAAGGCTCTGTACCAAAGAAAGGTTTACCGAATCACGTCTCGTAATTGCATCGTTCAGCTTTCTGATGGTTAGATCTTTTTCCTTAAGACTCTCCAACGACTTCTCAAGATTCTCGGCACCTTTTGTAGTCAAGGTGGTTAAGTTGCCCATATTATTGATCAACTCTTGGTTATTCGCCTTTAAAAAAGCATTCTGGTCTTCCAAGGTCTTCATTCTTGATGTTGCGGTAGCCTTCTCTTCCAAACAATCGTTCAATTTAACGGTTGCTGAATTCAAAAGGTCTTGCGCTTCTTTGTGTTTTGTTTCAAGGTCGGCGTATTTCTTTTGAGAAACACAAGAAGACAGTAGTAAGGTAATTCCTAAACAGCCTAAGATGATTTTTTTCATAATAATGATACTAAGTATTAAAATTTGTTATTTGTTCAAGGTTTGTGTTTACAAGGTGCAAAATTATTGATAAGCACTTTCCACCTCTTTCAAAATTAGTTAATCTTTTACTAAAACAGTGAACTTTTCTTTTTGATGTACGAAATGAGACCATACTATGGACTTAACAACATAGTACTTTAATAAAAATTTGGCTTTTTCCCTTTTCTTGTACATCTTCCTAAACTGCCTATAAAAGCTAAGGTGCGCACGTAAAATGGCAATGCAATGGTTCAATTTCCCTTGGAGTACAAAACGGAAGGCCGCCACCCCATCTAAAAGCAAGCGAATAAAAATTATTATGAATGCTTTTCGTCTAGGAAGGTTCTTTGTAATGGAAAAAAGGGAGTTTCTGAAATTCAGATAGGTCTTTTTGGGGTTCATATTGCTCAAAGTAGATCCTCCTAAATGAAATACTTTGGATGCTCCGATATAAAACACGCGGTGACCGTGATTTTTAGCACGCCAACAGAGATCCACTTCTTCCTGATGCGCAAAATAGTCTTCATCGAACCCGCCTAAGGAATGAAAGATATCTTTACGGATGAACATACAGGCTCCTGTGGCCCAAAAAATTTCTTGAATATCATCATACTGTCCTTCATCTTTTTCCAAGACCTGAAAAATACGCCCCCTACAGAATGGATATCCCAATTGATCCAGAAAACCACCAGCCGCACCAGCGTACTCAAAATGATCTTTTTTCATAAGATCAAGAATCTTGGGCTGTACAATACCGATAGTAGGATCATCGGTCAAAAGGGTTTCTATAGGTTGCAGCCAATTCTCGGTTACCTCGACATCTGAGTTCAGAAGACAATAAACATCTGCCTCTACATGTTTTAAGGCATCATTATACCCTTTTGCAAACCCTCCGTTTTCGGTATTCTGAATAATCTTGATAGATGGGTATTTTTTTTTAACAAAGGAAACCGAATCATCTGTTGAAGCGTTGTCGGCTACATAGATATCCGCATGGGGAGAGTATTGAACTACCGAGGGAAGATAACTTTCCAACAACAGTTCTCCGTTCCAGTTGAGTATGACGATGGCGATTTTCAAAACGTTGGCAAATTAACGGCTAAAATCGGGAATAGCAGGCAAAAACGCATACTTTTCTTTATTGTAGTCCATTTTACAATAAAAATGTTCTAATCCATTGGTAACCATTAAAAAAGTTGCATTCAGTTGTATGTTATACTGGGCTATTTGATCAAATACGTTTTGATTAATGACTACAGAAGGCGCCTTGCATTCCACCAACAAATGAATGGTACCGTCAGAATTAAAAACAACTACATCGTACCTTTTTTTAATATCGTTTATGGTAAGCTGTTTCTCAACATTGATAAGACTTAAGGGGTATTTTTTGTTGTTTATTAGATACTGTACCACATGTTGTCGTACCCATTCTTCAGGTTGTAAAACCACAAATTTTTTGCGAACTACATCAAAAATATAGACTTTATTTTCGCTACTTTTGAATCGGAAGTCAAAGGCCGGGAATCGTAGTGATTTCATGATACAAATTTGATGATTTTTTTTGGATGGATGAAGTAAAGCAACTCGTGGCCGCTATTCAAAGTGGAGATATAAAGCCTATTTATTTTTTATTTGGGGAAGAAGCCTATTATATCGACCGTATCTCAGAATACATTGAGAACAATATATTGCGCGAAGAAGAGAAAGGTTTCAACCAAATTGTCCTATATGGCAGGGATGCTGGCATAGATGAAATTGTTTCGAACGCTAAGCGTTATCCTATGATGGCCGAAAAGCAAGTGCTAATCGTTAAAGAGGCCCAGCATTTATCTCGCACAATCGAAAACTTAACGTCATACGTTGAAAACCCACAGCCGACGACGGTATTGGTCATTTGCTACAAGTATAAAAAGCTTGACAAGCGTAAAAAGCTATACAAGGCGGTTCAAAAAACTGGTGTGCTTTTCGAAAGTAAAAAGCTATATGAAAATCAAGTTTCAGATTGGATTCGACGCACCTTGGCAAGTAAAAAATATAGTATTTCCCATAAGGCTTCTATTTTGTTGGTAGAATATTTGGGAACGGACCTATCAAGAATTCACAATGAACTCGAAAAGTTGAAATTAGTGCTTCCGCAAGACACGGAAATTTCTCCATCTCATATTGAAAAACACATTGGTATTAGTAAAGATTATAACAATTTTGAACTGAAAAAGGCGATAGGGGAGCGAGATGTTATAAAGGCTGCACGTATTATTAATTACTTTGCACAAAACCCAAAAGACAATCCTTTTGTACTTACAGTAACACTTTTACATACTTTTTTCTCCCAGTTACTTAAATATCATGGCTTACAAGATCATTCGCCAAAAAGCGTTGCCGGGGCGTTGCGAATCAACCCATATTTTGTTGGTGAATTTCAAACCGCTGCACGAAACTACCCCATGAAAAAGGTAAGTCAGGTCGTTTCGCATTTGCGTGAAATGGATTTAAAAGGCAAGGGAGTCGGCGCCAATGCATTATCCCAGACCGATTTATTGAAAGAGCTTCTGGTAAAAATTCTCTAACTCGATAATCGAGATTCATACCCGACAGTCGTATGGCAAGTTGCTCGGGCACATGTTTCAAATCGAATGTTAAACTACCTATCTATGCCTGGCTAGCTTGCCTCGAGTGAGTTTACTTACTTCCTGTCAATACTGAATTTACCTGGACCTAAAAGACTTATGGCGATAAAGATGGTAAGGTATATCAAAGCAAGTTCCTTTTTTTGCAAGGAATCTGCCGCGTGAACAATAAATGCCGCTACCGCCATTGTTATGGCCACTGGTATGGCAGCCCATCGTGTTTTAAACCCAACAATTATTAATATAGGGCAGACTACCTCTGCAATTACGGTGAGAAATAAGGAAGGAGCCATTCCAATTCCTATGGGGTCTGCAAATTGGATTTCTTCGCCGCTAATTAAATTTTGAAATTTTGGGATACCATGTGTAAGCAGCATGGCAGCAGGTACAATACGCAATAGGGCTAGACCTATATGCCTGCGGAGGTTGTTTTGCATAGTGTTATTAAGATTTGAATTGGGGTAAAAATATTCATTTTTTTGTTAACTCTGACATAATAGATGTAATTCCCGTAATCAAGGTTTTGCAGTTGACCCTATTAAAAGACAGGGGTGGCTTTATTTTTAAAACACTATTAAACGGTCCGTCGGTGCCTATTAAGATGTGTTGTTCCCGAAGTTTATTTTTAATTTTAGAGGCTAGTTCTTGATTTGGTTTCCCGTCTTTATCGATCAGTTCAACTCCCAAAAATAATCCTATACCTCTTACATCGGCTATTTCTGGGTATTCTCTT
This sequence comes from uncultured Flavobacteriaceae bacterium, assembly GCA_938010765.1. Lineage (GTDB taxonomy): Bacteria > Bacteroidota > Bacteroidia > Flavobacteriales > Flavobacteriaceae > Pelagihabitans. Next base: position 42,523 of record CALLVX010000085.1, read on the forward strand.
TTTAGTTCGTTCAAGAGCTCTACTAAGTAGTTCCCCGTTTCTTTGGCATGCTGTTGTAAACCCTCTTCCTCAATTACCTCTAATACCGCTAAGCCAATCGCACAAGAAACAGGATTTCCACCGAATGAACTGAAAAATTCCAGACCATTCTCAAAACTAGCAGCTATTGCATCCGTAGTAACCACCGCGGCAATTGGGTGCCCATTGCCCATTGGTTTTCCTAAAACTACCATATCGGGTACAACGTCATGCATTTCAAATCCCCAAAAATAATCACCGAGCCTTCCAAAACCAACTTGCACTTCATCACTGATACAAATTCCTCCCCTTGCTCTTATTTCTGGGTATACTTTTTTCAAATAGCCTTTGGCCAAAGGCACTTGTCCTCCGCAACCAACAATCGGCTCCGAAATGAAGGCCGCTATACCGTCGCCTTGTTCCTCTAATTGGGTTGTTGTTAAATTACCATAATATGCCCCTGCCTCCCCGTTATCTTTCATTCCCGACCCAAAAGCCTTGGGCATGGGTGTTTGGATGATATGCTCATTTTTTCCACTTCCGCCTTTGTGATCGTATTTATAATGACTTATATCTATCCCGATTCGGGTATTTCCATGATACCCGTGTTCAAGAACCACTATTTTCTGTTTTTGCGTATGGGTATGCGCCATTCTAATTGCGAGGTCGCTTGCTGCGCTTCCCGAGTTTACAAAAAATACCTTGTTCAAGCTCGTTGGAAACTTTGCAAGCAGTCTTTCGCTATATGTCGTTAAGCTTTCATATAAGTATCGAGTATTGGTATTTAGTTGTGCCATCGCCCGTTGGCCCGCCCTTACTACTTTAGGATGCGAGTGGCCAGCAAGCATAATATTATTGTATGCGTCTAATATGGCATTCCCTTCTATGTCATACATATATTGAAAAGCAGCCCGCTCCATTTGATAGGGACGTTCGTAACTCAAAGAAAGGGCTTCACTGATATGCTTTTTTCTATTTTCGATTTGATTTTGAAGGCCCATGTGTGGTTTCGCTTGAAAACCGACCGCTTTTCTAAATTCATACTCGGCCTTTATTGGACTGATGGTAAACCATTTTTTTAATAGATTCCAAGCCGGCTTTTCACTTATCGTAATATACTCGGAGTCTGGTTTTCGTAACTTGGAATGCGCCGAATTACAAACACTGGTGCACAAACGGGCCGCGACAAGATAGTAGAGTAGGTAGAGTTCAATTTCTTCCAACGGTACTAGTTTGTGATAGGCTTCAATCACCGTTGCAGCGGCTTCTAACGGATTTTCCTTTTCCATCATCACATACGAAATCGCAACTGCTAACTCATTGATCAACCAAGAATGGCACATATCCCCAAAATCAATAATACCAGATACGTTGCCATTTTTTGTGAGTACGTTCCAATTATTGGCATCGTTGTGAATGATTCCTCTTCTTAGACGATACCTATTCGGCAAAACCAATTCCTCATACTGTAAAAAGAAATAATCGACCTTGCTGCGCAGGCTTGGGTCTTCGATATATTTTATCAGTTCATGATTTTTGCCAAAATGCTGCAGATCCCAGACTGTTTCTTTTGCACTAACAGCTGCCTCATAAGTTCCTGAAATTACTTGGGTGACCGACCCTAAAAATGTTCCCAGTGAGCCGAGTAGAATAGGGTCGTGCACAACATCTCCCAGAAAATCACCTTCTACAAATGATAGGAGCCTATAAATTGCGTTTTCTTCTACAACGAGCAGATCGCCATTTTTAGAGGAGATTGTTTTGGAGAAGTCGTAGGAAGTTCGTTCCTCTAATTCTTGTAATAAGTTGTTTTCCGAAACAAGCAGGGCGTATGTAGCCTGCGAGTATTGATATTGTTTTAAAACGAAAGTGCCCTCAGCACTAAGCACTTTGAAGTTAGTACTTTCATATCCCTCTAAAGAAGTTAACGTAGTTGGCTTAATGCCATAAAATTTTTGTAGAACAGCTGTAGTTTTCATCCAAAATTGAATATCAATTTTGAAATAAACTTACCACTATTTTCGAGTTTGTATAGAATTATTCAACTGAAAAGTCAAACCTTTTCTGCTACTTGGTTTTCAAAAAGGTCGATGGGGAACTATTCATCCGATATTTGAAATGACGATAAAAGGTAGATTTGGAGGTGAAACCGGCTTTGGTCGCAATCCCAGTTATAGTCAGAGATTTGGAATCTCCTATTTGTAAAAGACGCAGTACTTCTTTTAAACGATAGTCATTTAAATAGGTTGTAAACGATTTGCCAAAGTGATGATTAATTAGTCTGGAAGCTTTTTCCTTGGAAACATCCAGTTTATTGCTCAATAGGGGCAGGTCTAAATTAGAGTTTCGATATAAAAACTCTTTTTCCATTAAAAATTTTAGTTTTTCAAGCACCTTGGAGCCATCTTGTTTCTCTGTACCTGCTTTCATTGTTGCCTTTGTTGATTCGGTAAATAGATGTTGCACCCTTCGATAAAAGGAAACGAGCTGTTCTTTTGTACCTGCATTTTATTGAAAAAGAGGTAGTGTAGTATTTGCATCTTTCGCCTCGATTTTCACCAATAAATTTTTCAGACCCAAACTACTTACCATATAAATGCGTGTGCCAATTGTCCATTTTTCTTTTCGGGTTTTTCCTGGCATCATTGGAAAACCATAATTGAATTTTTTCCCATCCGGTTTGGGGCCAATTACATAAAAGTTATTTCGGTTCAATGAATTGTTCTTGATTTTAAAGGAGATGTATCGGGTTTCTTTCTTTTTCGTGCCGGTGTTTTTTCTATGTATTTTTCGAACATCTCCAGTTGTTTTTTTTGGCTTTGAGAATAAGCTCACTTTTGCCTTATTACTTAATTGCGCATCCAGCAAGTCGGTTGCATTTATGAGTGCTTCCCCGGGTCCCCAGATATTTAGAAATACTTCCTTAGCTACGATTTTACTAGCATCTACAGTACCGCTTTCTGCACCGACACCCAAAATTTGAACTTCTCCGTTGAGGATAATAGTGCCGTTCAAAGCCATGGCATTGAAATTAGTACAGTGTAGGTTTATCACTTTTAGTTCGGCATTTGTTCCTTGTTCCACTCGCTGTATTTTGGGGGCTCCTATCTGTATTAGAATACGTTTTGAAGGGGATATCCACTCTTTTTGATCAAGTTTTAAAGTACCGTCAACGACTTCGGTATCAATGTTTTCAAATAGATTACTGTCAGCGGTAATGGTAATGCCTTCCTCAAGCGAGGGGTCAATAACAATAGTCGCATAAAGTCCAACTTGTACTTGGTTTAAGTCCGTCGCAGAAAAATGACGGGTTTCAATTTTTTTGTTCCCTTTGATTTGGGCAAGACCACAGACACAGCTAAACAGTAATAGAAAAAGTATGCTTTTCATCTGTTTGTTATTTGACGGTTTGTTTTCCTTTGGCCTCATCAAATGTGGCTTCATAGACAATGGTCTCTGGTCGATATTCAAAACGGAGTACGCGATTGTTTTGATCCTTTAATTCATACGTGCCATTTGCCTTTACGAACTTGAACTCCATTTCACTTACCGCAGTTTGGTCGGTAAGAATGAATTGGTAGATACCGTCATTATCTTCATCGGTGAGGGGTATTTTTTCACTCCATGGCGGGGAGGTGAATTCGCCCGCTATTGCAACTCCATCTGCATTTTTAACGGAGTTCATATCTACCATGAAAGTGACTGTCTTCTCATGTTCTTTTTGTACGCAGCTCACCAAGGCAAGAAGTATGTATAGGACGCTGATTTTTAGAATAGTTTTCATTTTTCTCGATTTACAATTTTGAATAGGTATATTTATTTCTGATCAAGGGTTCATCTGAGTTTTCATAGAATACCTTTTTCGTTATAGAGAATGAATTAGGAGTAATCAGATAGGTTTTAAAAAGCTTTGCAGGGCGTTCATCATCATACCCTTCGAAGCTGGTGACAATGGTCAATTCCCTATTGGGTCCTGTAATTTTTTCAATAATTTTTTCTTCCCCAAGCCAAGTACCATCTTTGCTAATTTCAATTACCCCTGTTCCATTTGCGCTTGACTCGTTGGTGTACTGGGTGTTCATAATAATTTTACGCCCCTTTATTTTAACTTGCAGGGTTGTTGGCAGGTATACCTCCTTCCCGTCTCCGTAATTCACATACATTATTTCGCCTTCCCAGGAGGTATTATCGAGTTGTTCTAAATCGGCCTTTGTTAGCGTGTTTTGCGCATGTAGTTGACCAAATATCGTGGCGAGTACTAGTATCACAATTGTTTTCATGTTATTGATTTTTAGTTATTAATTTTTTAGAGAGTAAATAGTCTAATCCAAATCGTCCCGACCCTAAATAGAGGTTATATAGAGCAACCCAAAGAAATCCCATAGCAGGTAGTATACCCCAGGTTCCTTGGCCCCATTTTTGAAGGAAAATGGCAACCAGCATAGTGCAAGCAATTAAGAAGGCCGCGATTCGTGTTTTAAGGCCCAAGGCTAGAAAAAGCCCGCCTATTGCTTCACTAAATGCACCCATTCAGGCAAAGAAGACAGGGGCAAAGGCGAAAATACCGCCGTAAGATGCTACATCTTCGGGGAACCAAGCGGAAACCTCAAATAACTCTAGGTTTTGACCATCGGGTGTCCAAGGGACCCCAAATTTCCCCGAACCGAAGTCGAGGGTTAACAGCATGCCGCATATAATGCGTATTAAGGCGAAGACTAAATCGGCCAACCAATGCTTTTGTACTACGGGTGTAAGTATTGTTTTTAAAACTTTTCTCATTTGAATCGATTTTTAATATTGAACAGTTCAAAATTGCAAATCGCGATCCAGGTGTACGCTTCAAATGATATGGGAAGGTCTCAAATACGATTTGAGACGTATTACAAAAGAATATGGGTGCTTATTTGTTTCTTAGGAATTCGGTAGGTGAAGTGCCGTTTAATTTTTTAAAAACCCTATTAAAGGTGGCTTTGCTATTAAAACCGCAGTCAAAGGCAATCCCTAATAAGGAGAGTTTATTTTGCTGTCCTTCTTGTAGCATTTGTTTTACTGCCTCAATACGGTATTCATTGATGAAATCATTAAAGTTCTTCCCAAAACCGGCGTTAATTACTTCCGAAAGTTGAGATCGGGTCAAATTTAATTGTTCCGATAATTGCTTTAGATTTAATTCCGGGTCTAAATATGGTTTTTTATCGGACATATAGTCTAACAGCTGATTCCTAACTGTTTCAATTTCTTCCTTACTTCGCTGTTTGTCGGTCAGGCTCGAGACCGTTGCACCTTCTTTTGCAATTGTTTGCTTTGTTGGGTTGAACTGAAGTGTTGAAAGGGTAGAAGTGTCTGTAAAATAGCCTTTTATACCCACATAGATAACCGCCAAAGCGGAAAATAGTTGATACCACCATCGTTGTATCCAACTTAATTCCAGCACGCTTAAATTAATCAGTTGTTGAATGACCATATAGACAAAAAGGAAGGTGTAGATGTATAAGAAATTTCGAATCCAATTCAATTCCATACGATAGGTGTTCGAAAAGAAGTCTTGAAGTCGTGTTCTATAATTGAAATAAAGTTGCAGGGAAAATGCCAAATAAAGTAATTGCTGAATAATACCGAAGGCCTCTATAAAAATGGTTGTTGCACCCATTTCCAATTTAGACATTAGTAGGCCGTTCTGGGTATTTTCAAAACCTTCCTGTCCCGCATCGTAGATAAAAATAAAGGCTCGATACAGAAAATAGATTAAAGCGGGTACAAAGTGGACAAAATCCTTGCGTCCAAATTTAAAAGAGGCATTGGTGATTGATTTTACATAGAAAAATATCAAAGGGCCTATCGCGAGACTAAAATTAATAAGCCAGTAGTTGATCTTGGTATTCCGATAGGTATCGTACCAGTCCATAAAACCAATGGTATAGGTGGTTCTATGATAGCAAGTAATTAATACCAGCAGTGAAAGGAATAAAAAGGAATATTTCTTTTTTTGTTTGAATTTCTGCAACAAAAGCAAGCCAAAAATGATTCCCTGACTCACCAGAACCAATAAAGGGGTGGAGAATAAATTGAAACTCGGGAAACTTAGAAACATTGGTCTTTTGTTTTGTAGCTTAAATATAAAGAAATCTTAGGGCCCCTAAATAAAAACATAATAATATGGGACACTTTTCAGTGCCCTTTTACTATGTTGTTTTGGATGTAGATGGATACTGATTTGCCCCTAATACGGTTAGAGTGCCTCCTTCTGATCCCGTTACGAATGGTACGATACGCTTTTCCGTAGCGGTACCTATTACCGATGAAATGGTTTGGGCCCTGTTTGATACAACCGGAGACTTAGTTAAAAGTGGAAACCTAGAGGAAGACCAGAGTGTGTTGAATTTAGGAAACAACGCGACCGGCTTTTATGTGTTACAGTTTTTAGATCTCTCTGAAATAGCGGCCCAAGCAAAATTGTTAATAGAATAAAGTGCTTAGCGCAATCGAGGATACTCATCGGGTAAGGCTTCGTGCATAATTGCATACACCTTTTCAAAGATATCTTCCGCATTTGGTTTGGAAAAATAATCTCCATCTGTACCATATGCAGGCCTATGCGCTTTCGCGGTCAATGTTTGGGGAGCGCTATCCAAATAGTGGTAAGCTCCTTGATTTTCTATAATTTCATTTAGGATGTACGCCGAACAACCACCGGGAACATCCTCATCAATTACCAACAAACGATTTGTTTTTTCAATACTTTTTACGGTATCATGTTGAATATCAAATGGTAACAATGTCTGCGCATCGATCACCTCTGCATCGATACCTACTTCTTTTAGCTCTTCAGCAACTTGCAAGACAATTCGTAAGGTAGAGCCATAAGAGACCAACGTAATATCGTTTCCTGTTTTTAGGGTTTCAACAACTCCTATCGGAGTACATAATTTTCCAAGGTTCGTAGGCAATTTCTCTTTTAGGCGATACCCGTTAAGGCTTTCAATAACCAGTGCGGGTTCGTCACTTTTCATAAGCGTATTGTAAAACCCTGCAGCCTGGGTCATGTTTCTAGGAGAAAGAATGTACATACCCCGTAATACGTGTATTAACCCCCCCATATGAGAACCCGAATGCCAAATACCCTCAAGGCGATGGCCACGTGTACGTACGATCAAGGGGGCCTTTTGTTTCCCAGAGGTACGGTACCGTAGGCATGCCAGATCGTCGGTCAAGGTGGGTAGCGCATAAAAAATATAGTCTAAATACTGAATCTCGGCAATGGGGCGCAACCCTCGTAATGCCATACCAATTCCCTGGCCAATAATAGTTGTTTCGCGAATACCGGTATCTGCTACCCGGGTTTCCCCGTACTTGCTTTGTAGCCCTTCCAATCCTTGGTTCACATCTCCTATGGCGCCGCTATCCTCTCCAAAAACTAAGGCTTCAGGGTATTGCTCGAACAGTTTGTCAAAATTCTCTCTTAATATGACCCTTCCATCTACCTTTTCTCCGTCTTCGTCATAGGTGGGTGCTATTGCCTCAATATTGGTCGCTCTTGATGGAAGTTCACTATATAGGTTGTTACTGTACTTAGGTTGTGATTCTGTCAAGAAACCGTCTACCCAGTCTTTCAATTGTTTCTTTGCATCCGAGTTATTTCCCAATAGATAGCGCAGGCTTTTTCTTCCTGCAACGGCCAAATCCTTCTTGATAGGCTCTTCAATGGCAATAAGATCATTCTTTATCTTCTTTAGAAACACCTTATTCGGACTGTTTTCCGAAGCGTTCTCAATAAGGCCTACCAAATTCTTTTTGAGTTCTTTATGTTCGGTTAAATACTCTGCCCATGCTTCTTTTCTTGCCTGGCGTACATCGTTCTTAATTCTTTTTTCGATGGCCTGTAGTTCTTCTTCGGTAGCGATGCCAGAGTCCAAAATCCATTCACGGAAACGTTTGTTGCAATCATTTTCCGCTTCCCATTCAAGACGCTCTGAACTTTTATAGCGCTCGTGAGAACCAGAAGAAGAGTGGCCCTGAGGTTGTGTAAGCTCGGTAACATGAATAATTACTGGTACATGCTCCTCTCTTGCAATATCGGAAGCATTTTCGTAGGCGTGCATCAAAGCGGTATAATCCCAGCCTTTAACTTGAAGAAGCTCGTACCCTGGAAGGTCCTCCTCACGTTGAAAACCACTCAGTATTTTAGAGATATCTTCTTTTACGGTATGGAACTTGGCAGGCACCGAAATACCATAGTTATCGTCCCAAACGCTTACAACCATAGGTACTTGAAGTACGCCCGCCGCGTTAATCGTTTCAAAGAACATACCTTCACTGGTACTTGCATTACCGATAGTACCCCAAGCTACCTCGTTTCCTTTATTGGAGAAATTAGTACTGTTGATACTATCTAACTCCCGATATACCTTCGAAGCTTGGGCAAGTCCCAATAAACGTGGCATTTGACCTGCAGTACATGAGATGTCGGCACTGCTATTCTTTTGTTTAGTAAGATTACGCCAGCTACCGTCCTCATCAAGACTATACGTAAGGAAGTGGCCACCCATTTGTTTGCCAGCGCTCATCGGTTCTTTTTCGATATCTGTCGTGGCATAAAGGGCATGAAAAAAGTCTTTGGGCTTTAAAAGACCTAGGGCCATCATAAAGGTTTGATCCCGATAATACCCGCTTCGAAAATCCCCATCGCGAAAAGAACGGGCCATTGCCAATTGAGGCAACTCCTTACCATCCCCAAAAATACCGAACTTGGCCTTTCCGGTAAGTACTTCCTTTCTTCCGATCAAACTGCATGTTCTGCTCAACACCGCTATTTCATAATCAAAAAACAATTGCTTTTTGAAATCTTCAAATGAAATATCGCTACTAGTCTTGGAAGATAGTTTCATACAGGTTTTTATTTTCTACAAAATTATCAAATTCCATCTGTTTTTGCAATTTTGCAAAAGGGATAATTATTAAAAAATAATCAAAGATTTATACTAAAGATTAGGAATTTGTTAAATATATATGGTTTGTGAGCTTTGTTTTTGGGAATCCATTAAGAAGTCAGAACCATTTTCGTGTAAGAAGCCTTATAAGTGTCTTAGGACTTACGGTAACTATAAAGCGTATTTTTTCACCATAATCTGGCTGCGCAATTTCCCACCCATTATTTGAATGTACGGGTAAATAAAGTTCAAAGTAATCGGTTACCAAATTAAGGCGTACCCCGGAGTCATAAACGAACTTTCCGCCAACACGTCTATTCTTTACGTATCCTGCATCACCGTATAGTTCAATCCATTTCCATACGTTTACACTGGTGTTTACTGTTGTGATCCAGTCATTTGAAAAACGGTATTGTTCATCTAAAATAGACTTGAAACCACCTTCGGCAATTATAATTTGTTGGCTATAAAGCCCTGTTTCCTCAGACCTTCCTAGATAATTATAATCGAATAGGTAATCTTTGGGACGATCTAACGCAAAATTGAAAAAATCCACATCGGGATCAATGTTGTTCCACAGAAATTTGCCTGCATAAAACCGCAGGTTGAACTGGGTATTGTTTTCGAATAATTTTCGGTATTCAAATTCAAATGCCAACTTGGTAAATTTATCGGCTTGTTGAAAATCAACAAACCAAGAACTGTAATCGAGGATATTATTATCCACATTAATGTAACGGGCATTGAAAACACTATAGTCTGGCGTTTCTGGTGCATTTCCATCAGAAGACTGCTCATCCAAATCCCTGAAAATATTGATATATCTAAGGGAAAGCGCCTGTCTTTTATTTGATCGAAGATCATCTGGGCGCCAACCAAGACTAATGGAAGGTGTAAAAGTTGTATAACGAGAATTTATATTAAAGTGAGAAGTAGACCCTCGAAGGCCGTAATTGGCTACATAAAGACCGCTTTTGTTGATATATTGGCGATAAGAAAATTTGCCATAGCCAACAAAGGCGCGTTCTCTAAATGAATATTGAGGGGCAATATCATAGACGAACGGCCTTTCTAAAAACGTTTTGTTATAAAGCCTTAGTCCTGGTGTCCAACCGTCATAAATATTAAAATTAACTACTGGAACATAAAATATTTGATTGTAATAGGGGTTTTCAGAATCTCTAAAAAAGGTAAATTTAAGCTTCTTATTCCCTGAAAGAAAGCCTCTTAAAGACTTCCAATTGTCGCGTTGGTTAAACTCGGGTATTTTTTGATCGTAGTTCAGTACCAAGCGATCTTCCCCGTTTCTTGGAATGGTAAATGTTGTTTGCTCAGCTATATTTTTAAACCAATACTTAGAAATAACAGAATCCTTTTGAAGTCCAAATAGGGAAATAGGAACGTTTGTACCCTGTTTATTTTTTAGGGTAATCTTTAAAGAATCTGTAGTCTTTTCAATCTTCTTGATCTTAAAATCGATCTTTCTATCAGTGGAAACATAGTCTGTAAAAAACCAATCAATATCCGCGTCGGTCGAACGTTTTAAAATAGACTCAAAATCGATTGTCTTTACCTTGTTTTGTTTGTAAAATTGATAAAAAGTCTTAATGCTGGTATCTACCTTTTCCTTGCCTATATAACTAGATAAGTAAGCAAGCCCCAAGCCCGCCTTGTATTTGTTGGCAATCTGTTGGTTAAACTTTATCAGGGAATCTTTCGGTGTTGCCAAGGGTTGATCTAGGTTTCGCCGCGCAGTGAACATATATAGGAAGGGATATTGTTCGTTAAAATCCATTTTAGCCAAGTTAAAACTACGAATTCCCCAGATTTTTGATAATTTCCCCAATAACTTTTGGTCCGGATAGTTTTGTTCAACATATGCGATCATCAAGTAGTTGGCAATTGCATCGTTTAACCATTGTTCTTTGCGGGGATCTAAATAAACCGATTCGCTCAACATTGTACGCAATGCCGTTTTTAAAAACTTCATTTCAAACTGAAAACTTTCGCGATAAGGCCTAATAAACCGCGGTAGCTGGTTTAGGCCATATAACGGACTCTTATTGTATTCCAATTCGCTTACCAACAATTGAGGGTGCGGATAATACCCCAGGTTATCATATATAAACTCCGAAACTTTAAGAATAGATACGCCCTGTGAAACCTGGTTATACTTTTTGGCCTCAATATCTGTAACCACCGTCATTTGGCTGGTTATATGGGTTACGAAACGATCTTGGTCAGTTAGAATTATTTCGCAATTTTTTCGCCTTTTTCCTAGCAACTGTGTATGCTGTCCGTTGGGAAATTGTGTGTTGCCAATGGTGCTATAATTTGAAGCTAAAAATAACTTTTGGGGATAGGTGAAATTAATAGTAGTGTTCGTAATATCGGTATAGAGATCTTCCAAATTTTTGTTGGAATATAAATGCCATTCACCATCGAACACCGCAGGAGTAAGATACCAGTCTTTTAAATAATAACCATTCTTGCTGTAACCGAAAGGAGTATACTTGTTGGGCGGTAACTTTACCGAATAGGTAATGAACAACTTGGCTGAATCACCAGGTTTTAAAGAGTTGTTCAGGGTTATTTTTAAAATATCTCTTTCATCTGTTCTAGAGAGCTGTAACCCTTTATAATTTTCATCGACCGCGCTCATTATAATTGTGCGACCCCGTTCACTATCCTTTGCTAAATGAAGACTCTTTTTGAACTCATCGGCAAAGCGTTTCGCCAAACCTGAATTTTTATTGGAATAGGAATGGACCCAGTCGTTGAAATGTAGAACTTCTAAGGTTACTTTTGAATTGTTTTGATAAGTGAATTCTTGGGTAATATTAATTTCCTTGGTTTCCCCATTTAGGTTTGCCGTAATGACATTGGTATGTTGTGCGAAAATACCGTTGGTTTTATAAAAAACCGACAGCATTAAGGCCACGCCATATATGAGGAGAATTCTTTTCAAGGAGAAGTGTTAGAAATTTGGACTTAACATATTACCCTTGTAAAAAGCATCGATGATTTCGACTACTTCTTCTTTGGTATCAACGATATGAATTAAATCCAAGTCCCCAGCACTAATAGTACCAGCTACTAACATGGTATTTTTTACCCAATCCATTAGGCCCGACCAAAATGCCGTGCCTACCAATATTATGGGGAACTTTTCTATTTTATTTGTTTGAATAAGGGTGATTGCTTCAAAAAGCTCATCCAACGTTCCAAACCCGCCCGGCATTACTACAAAGCCCTGCGAATATTTTACGAACATGACTTTTCGTACGAAAAAGTAATCAAAATCAAGGCTTTTGTCGTTGTCGATATATGGGTTGTCATGTTGCTCGAAAGGAAGATCGATGTTCAGGCCTACCGAGGTTCCCCCGGCCAAGTTTGCCCCGCGGTTACCGGCTTCCATAATACCAGGTCCCCCGCCGGTTATAACACCGTAACCAGCTTCTGCGATACTTTGTGCAATATCTACCGCCAGTTGATAAAAGGGGGCATCTTCTTTGGTTCTTGCCGATCCAAAAATTGATACGCAGGGGCCGATGGTGCTCATGCGTTCAAAACCATTGACGAATTCGCCCATAATTTTAAAAATTGCCCAAGAATCGTTGGTTTTCAGTTCATTCCAACCTTTGTGATGCTTTTCACTCCTCATTCTACTATTGTTATTTTATTTATATACTACAAGTACTATAACTCTCTTTTTAAGAATTTAGCGGTATGGCTTTTTTTATCTTTGGCAACTTTCTCAGGAGTTCCTTTAGCAACAACCATGCCGCCACCACGACCTCCTTCATATCCGATATCAATAATATAATCGACCATTTTAATGACATCCATATTGTGTTCTATCACAACGATGGTGTTTCCTTTGTCTACCAATCTGTTCAAAACTTCCATTAAAACACGAATATCTTCAAAATGTAGCCCTGTGGTGGGTTCGTCCAAGATATAAAAAGTATTGCCAGTATCTCTTTTTGACAGTTCTGTTGCAAGTTTAATTCGTTGTGCCTCTCCACCTGAAAGTGTGGTTGATTGCTGGCCCAAAGAAATGTAACCCAGCCCCACATCCTGAATTGTTTTTAATTTTCGATGAATTTTGGGGATGTTCTCAAAAAAGGAGACCGCCTCATTGATGGTCATTTCAAGGACATCTGCAATCGATTTTCCCTTGTACCGAATTTCGAGCGTTTCTCTATTGAATCGCTTTCCATAACAGGTTTCACATTCTACATAAACATCGGGTAAGAAGTTCATTTCAATTACACGTAATCCTCCTCCTTGACAGGTTTCACATCTCCCACCTTTTACATTGAAACTGAATCTCCCGGGTTTATATCCCCGAATGGAAGCTTCCTGTGTTTTGGTAAATAGACTTCGAATCTCACTAAAAACACCCGTGTAGGTAGCCGGGTTCGAACGAGGTGTGCGCCCAATGGGAGATTGGTTAATGTCTATTACCTTGTCGATATGTTCAAGCCCTTTAATTTTTTTGTAGGGCATTGGTTTTTTAACACCATTAAAATAATGAGCGTTCATAATAGGGTAGAGGGTCTCGTTTATCAAGGTCGACTTGCCACTTCCCGAGACACCCGTAACCCCGATCATTTGACCCAGCGGGAAATCTATCGATACATTTTTTAAATTGTTTCCCGTGCAGCCGGTAAGGGTAATCTTATTTCCATTGCCCGAGCGTCGTTTTTTTGGAACTTCAATTTGTCTTACCCCGGTGATGTAATCTGCAGTTAGCGTATGATGCAATTTAAGATCTGCAGGACTGCCTTCCGAAATAATTTCGCCCCCATGACGGCCTGCTTTTGGTCCAATATCTATTACGTGATCGGCACGTTCTATCATATCCCGATCATGCTCCACTACGATCACCGAATTGCCAATATCTCTCAACGATTCTAACGATTTAATAAGGCGATCGTTATCTCGTTGGTGCAATCCGATACTCGGTTCATCAAGAATGTAGAGCACCCCAACGAGTTGTGACCCGATTTGAGTGGCCAACCGAATACGTTGGGCTTCCCCTCCCGATAACGATTTGGAACTGCGGTTCAAAGAAAGATAATCAAGGCCCACATCCAAGAGAAAAAGAATCCGAGTGCTAATCTCTTTTATAATTTCAGAGGCAATTTTAAGTTGATTGCCCTTCAGTGTTTGCCCTAAGTTGCTGAAAAATTCAGACAGATCGGCAATATCCATATGGGCAAGTTCGGAAATGTTCTTTTCACTAATTTTAAAATTAAGCGACTCTTTTCGAAGTCGAGAACCTTCACAACTGGGGCAAACGATACGATCCATATACTCTTTGGCCCACCTTTTTATAGAAGTAGATTCCGCTTGTTCGAACTGGTTTGTTATAAAGTTTGAAATACCCTCATAATCTATTTTGTAACTGCGTTTTACCCCTAAGGTCTTCGAATCTACTTCAAATACCTCATGACCACCGTTGAGCAGCACCTCTAAAGCCATCTTCGGTACTTTATCTATAGGATCTGTTAATTCAAATTGGTAGCGTTGTGCAATGGTTTCAATCTGTTTAAATGCCCATGATTTTTTATACTCTCCAAGTGGGGCAATACCACCACCCTTGATCGAAAGTTTTTTATTTGGGAAAATCTTAAACTCATTAACTTCATATACGTGACCCAGGCCGTTGCATTTGGGGCACATGCCTTTGGGAGAGTTGAAAGAAAAAGTGTTGGGCTCCGGTGCCGGGTACGAAATACCGGTACTTGGGCACATGAGGTCTCTACTAAAATATCTGGCCACTGTTTGGCCCTCTTCTAGGACCATTAAGACGTTGTCACCGCTATACATTGCCGTATTGATGGTTTCGGTAAGGCGCTTGTCCAAATCATCGGTGGTCGAAACTTTTAAACGATCGATCACGATTTCAATGTCGTGGGTCTTGTAGCGATCCACTTTCATTCCCTTAGTAATATCCAAGACTTCCCCATCCACCCTAACTTTTACAAAACCTTGTTTTGCAATTTGTTCAAAAAGTTCACGGTAGTGTCCTTTTCTCGATTTGATGACCGGGGCAAGCACATTGATTTTTTTTCCTTGATACGAGGTAATGATCAACTGCTTTATTTGCGCATCGCTATAGCTAACCATTTTCTCGCCTGTATTATAACTATAGGCATCTCCTGCCCGAGCAAATAACAAACGAAGAAAATCATATATTTCGGTAATGGTACCGACCGTTGAACGAGGTGACTTTGAAGTTGTTTTTTGTTCAATGGCGATTACGGGCGATAGTCCATCGATTTTATCAACATCGGGCCGCTCCATTCCGCCTAAAAATTGCCTTGCATAGGCAGAGAATGTCTCTATATACCTGCGTTGTCCTTCGGCATAAATAGTATCAAAGGCCAAAGAAGATTTACCACTTCCCGAAAGCCCCGTGATGACTACCAATTTCTCCCTAGGAATGGTAACATCAATATCCTTTAAATTGTGGACTCTAGCGCCCTTTACCTCAATGTTTTCTTCGTAGTCGATCATTTTTAATGCAAAGTGGCGAAGGTACGATTTTGAGTAGTAAAAAATAAATGAAGTCAACTTATATCTTTGTTAATTGCGGGCTTACTTCTAAATTAGTAGCACTAATTAAAAATCAATTTTATGCAATTACTAGGAATCGGTTCCAGAATAGAACACAATGAGTTTGGAAAAGGAGTCGTCACAAATGTAACCTCAAAACACTACTGGGTAACTTTTATGGAAAATGGGCTGGAAACTATTGAATTGGATAGCGACTTTGAGGTTGTTGAGGCGGTAGACGATGAAGTAGATACCATAAGTTTTTCAGAGGTAGAACAGTCCTTAATTTCAATTTTAAGACGTTGGAGCGATGTTAGCTCGCGGATACCTATTGCCGATAAATGGAAAGGTGGCAGTTTGGTTTTGACTCCCGGAGACAGTAGTTTGTCCGCTAAAGAAATTCCTATCGATACTTTTTTCCATAAAATTGTAATGGTCAGAGATCGAATACGTGTAATGGAACAAAAAATTAATGCCAGCAAAAATCTTGATGATCAGGAGAAAGTCGATTTACAACAATACCTTACACGTATTTATGGAAGCTTAACCACTTTTAATGTGTTATTTAAAAGTCAGGGAGATCAATTCGTTGGTGAACGAACCAAATAAAAAATATGAAAGCAATAGGGTACAACATTTTAAAAGGTATTTTTCTGATTAGCGTTTCTTTACAAATGGCATGGTCACAGGAAAAAACCAGGATATTGCTTGATGCTGATACGGCCAACGAAGTGGATGATAGCTTTGCCATTGCAAGAATTTTGATGGAACCAAGTATAGAGGTGATCGCTTTAAATGCAACCCAATGGCAGACAGCACATTGGTCTACCCCCAATACAATGGAAGATAGCTATCGTTTGAACGCCTATCTTTTGGGAATGATGAATCTTTCGATACCAACGTTCAAGGGGGGCTTAGCGAGAATGTATGACTGGGGGGGATAGAGCGCAACATTCCGCAGCCTCTTATGAGATTATTCGACAGGTGGAAGTTTTAAAAAAAGATGAAAAATTGACTGTTATTGCCTTGGGAGCTTTAACAAATGTGGCTTCTGCGGTCTTCATTCAACCGTCTATTACAAAGCATATTAAGCTCTATTGGCTGGGAAGTACCTATGATTTTGAAAAGGGAATATTGTTAAAGAACGATTTTAACTGTGCGATGGACCCGTATGCTGTGAATCACCTATTATTTTCTGAAGTTGAAATGCATATCATGCCTGTAAGTGTGGCTTCGAAAATAAAGTTTACTTATGATGAAACCCGTGAAAAATTAGGCGGCCACTTTTTGGGAGCTTATTTGTTAAAAGTATGGGACGATCATATAGATGGGGGGCGAACCAGTCGTATAATTTGGGACCTTTCTATTATCAATGCAGTAATAAGGCCCAATTGGGTAGAAGAGGTGGCAATTACTACTTCTAAAGACAATGGTAATAGAATAATATATTATTACAAAGATTTTGATGCGGAAAAGATGCGTGCAGACTTCTTTCAGAAAATAGTCGCTTACAAACGTCCGTAAACTATACCGCCTGTTTTTTCTCAGAAAGGTATTTCCAGTATCGCTTTGACACATGCTGGGTGTGTAGTTTAGGATTTATACGGGATTTGATATTGGTACTTTTAAAATAGTTGTTCCATAAATCTTGGTACGCGTATTCGTTCCCTGCAAAAACATCTTTTTTGAGCATACTATTCGCATAGACTTCCTTAAGGTCTAGGGAAATAATCTCAACCGATTCCAAATTGTAATGCAAACCATATTTGCGTTTTACATCATAGATTATCCATTCCTGATCTGCATACCGCGAGCGAAAATGCTTGGAAATAAGGGGTAATACATCAAAATCTGGCTCGATATTGGCGAAATAGATGCCATCTTGGGTACGTTGGAACCTTACAAAAGCTTCCATTCGCTGTTTTTCGCGACGTACACTATTGGCCAATTGGCTGATTTTTAAAATCAATTCGTCAGAGAAGTTGTTGACCGATGACCCGGCATTTGAAAACAATTTTCTGATATAATGGTATAATACCAATTCAATTCCTTTTTGCCCACTTAGATAAGCGAAGTATATATTTTTAATAGCGGAATTACTTTTTGACTGAATACCGTTCCAAACCCGTTTTGCCTTATCCATCTGTGTGAATACCGTTTCGGTTTCGGAAAAAAGCCCGTTTTGACATAACACAGTGCTCTGGATGTCCGAAATGGGGAATTTCTCTTCAAAAGCTTTGAAAATTGTGCTTAAAAAGCCATTGAAACTTCCATCGTAGATTAAAATTTTAGCTGTTTCCATATCTAATTAAATAAACTTAGCTGTTGTAATTTATCCAAAAATATGGAATTATTCCTAATTATGGAAATAATCCAAAAAAATATTTGGAAATAATCCATATTTCGTATATTTGAAGAAGTTGTAAGATGTACAAACACCATGGAAAACGAACTAACACTCAAACGCTTTATTGATTTACGTAGAGATTTGGGCCATACCCAGGCCGAATTCGCGAAGCTTTTAGGAATTTCAAGTACCACTGCCGATATTGAACGTGGGCGCACCAAGCTTTCGGGAAAAGTAGTTGCCGAATTACTGAAACAGTTTAAGTTAAATCCACTATGGCTATTTGGAGAGAGTGAGGAGAAGTACCTACAGCCATCAAATGTGAGCGTAATTCCTAAAGTGGTTACAGTAGATTCATCGGATAATGAAAATATGGTGTTAGTGAATGTGAAGGCAGCTGCAGGGTACCCTCAGAATATCCAAGATACCAGCTGGTATCGTCAGTTGCCCGCTTTTGACCTTCCTATACCCGAGTTTAGAAATGCCACCTACAGGGGTTTTCAAGTAGAAGGGGATAGTATGTATCCCAATCTAAAACCTGGCGATTGGGTGTTGGCGAAAGCGGTAGAACATATTGATGCTATAAATGCGAATAAAATGTACGTGGTGGTTTTAGAAGATGCAGTATTGGTAAAAAAAATAGAGCGTCGCCCAAACTCAAACAATGTATCCCTTATCTCCCTGAACGAAAGCTACCCTCCCTATGAGATCAAGCCTTTTCAAATCCAAGAACTTTGGGAAGTAAATAGTAAAATTACCTTTGGCCTAGATGCCAGTACAGATAAAGGTTTGCTTCGACAACTTCAAGAATCGATGGATGAATTAAAGAGTCAGTTTAAACATGTAAAGAAGGTATAACGATCCTCAATGTTGAAATCGAAGATTGTAGACACCACTTTTTTTAAGTTGAAAACCAAGATTTTGGTAAAGTCTTATTGCCGCCGTACGGTGATGTCCAGTGAACAATAAAATTTCATTAAGTTGCCTATGTTCGCCTTCTTTTAGTAAGACTTCCATCATTTTACGCCCAATGCCCTTTCCCCGATGGGTTTTGGCTACCACTACATCTTCGATCATTCCCTTAGCACCTGAAATTACTTTATAAAGTGCCATAGAGGCTACCCCGACTACCTGTCCATCTATCATGCAACAAACGAAAACTATTTGGTCTTCATTCGCTAATATGTGGTCCAAAGGCAATTGATCAATGGTTGAACTCAATTGCAGGTACAAGCTTGTGATTTGTTGCTGAAGACTAGCCGTCACTTCCGATTTAGTAAGAATTTTGATGGTCATAAACATAAGTTTAAAGTCAATCTACCAAGTTTCTTCACACTAAAGTAGAAAAGAATGTTCTAAGAACGTTATATCATTGAAATTTTGCCGCCTTTTGAAATATTGTATATTTAGAAAGTTCACAAAGCCATAATTTATGACTCGATTGTTTTCCCTATACATAATATGCCTATTGGCACAACTATCGTTCTCTCAAACAGCAAAAGATACGCTTCTTGTTGGTTATACTTCGGCACCACCTTTTATTGTGCAGAATAATGATGTTTTGGAAGGAATCAACATTTGGCTTTGGAAACGTGTCGCAAAAGATCTTGACCTTCAATATCGCATGGTGCCCATGTCGTTTTCCCCCATGCTCGATTCCTTAAAAGCGGGAAATATTGATGTAAGCATCAATCCCCTTACAATTACCAGCGAGCGTAGCAAGGAAATGGAGTTTACACATTCTTTTTATGCGTCTAATTCTACAATAGCGGTGGCTGAGTTATCCTCGCTTCAAAAACTGGCTGGTTTTCTAAGTGGCTTTTTTAGCGTAAACTTTTTACGCGGACTACTTTTATTGATTGCCATTATTCTCCTATTTGGGTTGATTGGCTGGTATTTTGAACGAAAGGCAAATCCCGAGCATTTTCGAGGTGGTTGGAAAGGTGTATGGGACGGACTTTGGTGGTCGGCAGTGACGCTTACTACCGTTGGGTATGGCGATAAAAGCCCCAAAAGCGGGCTTGGTAAAATGGCAGCGCTGGTATTAATGTTTACCGGGCTGTTGTTTATTTCTGGACTTACGGCGAGTATAGCCTCTAGCTTAACAGTTAATCAACTAAACAATAATCCGGATAGTTTCAATGAATTTAAGGATCGCCCAGTGGGTTCGATTCGAAATACGGAGAGTATGCAGTTCTTACGTACCCATTTCTTCAAAGACGTGCGAGAATTTCCGAATGTAGCTAGCGGATTAAAGGAACTTAAAAATCATAAAATAGAAGCCTTCGTATATGATGAACCAATATTGAAATACCGAATTCAGAAAGACGTTTCTTTAAATGAACTATCAATTTTACCGATCAAATTTGATGTGCAATTTTACGCATTTGGTATCGCAAAACATAAAACGAACCTAGAACAGGCTATTTCACAACGAATTCTTGAAATTATCGAGACGGCGGAATGGCAAATTGTATTGAATGAATTCGGACTTACTGAAATCTAAAAATGCTTTATTTTAATCATAGGCTTTTATAGAACCCATAGAAAGCGTTATGGGGCCTAAAGTATGGGAAGCTGGTAAAAAGAGTCCATTTTCCATTACCTTCCAATCATCCCAACTGGCCTCTAGACCGCCGATGGGAATAATTTTCACCCACATTTGATAGCTTTCCGGAAAACCATTGATTCCCAACTTCCACAAATAACTGTCTCCAGGAGTAGTACCTCCAGCGGTATAATTGACCAATAGGGCTTCCGAACCATCCTCCAATAGTACAATACTGCGCTCAGTACCCGTATCAAAAACCTTAAAAGGAGCTACCAACCAAAATGAATCATTATTGAAATAGGAGAGGGCCTTCGCTATCAGGGATACTTTATCATCCCCTAGAACGGTTGTACCTTTTTCCAAAACGGTACTTTTCTCAACAGTATTCAGATTCAGATGTACTAGGTAATCTCCCCATTTCACTTCGACCTTTCCATTGTGTTTGTCCCATTTGTATACATGGGCGCTTCCTGCATAGGACCATTCCAAAAAGCGGGTATCAAGAAACTGTTGATGATTTATTGCCGTTAACATCTTTGTTGCCAAGGCATCTGCTTTAGTACCCGGCGTTCCTTTGGGAAGGTCCTGGTCGTAAACCACATAAAGCACTCCGAAGGCAATTACGAGAATTAAAATAATACCAAGGATAAATAGGCCTATTTTTCGAACAATTCGTTTCATTACTTCTCTTTTAGTATCTTTTTTACAATATTCGATTTCGTAAGTACCGTAGCCGTAAGTGCACCTGAAAATAGCGCGCCTGCCACTCCCGCAGTTACAATATCTTGCCCTGTAAGAAAGAAGTTTTTTATGGGAGTCCTTGGTCTCAGGAACTTTTGTCTAAAACGCTTGGGAGTATGATCGATCCCGTAAATTTCACCCTTTGCATAATTGACAAAATGTTGTGTGGTTAGTGGTGACGAAAGTTCATAATGCGTTATTTTATCCTTCACATGCGGTAATTGTTTATAAAGCTCTTTCAGAATGCGCTGGGCAATACTTTCTTTAAGGGCGTTATAATCTTTCCCTCTTTTCATCCAGCGACTTCCTTCCCAATTCGTGTATTTTCCAAAAGGTTCTAAAATAATGATATCAATTGTACTCTTATTAGGGTACCTATTGCCCCAATCCGGGTCTTTTGCAGAAGGGAAGGACATATAAATAATGGGCAATGGGGCATCGGTGTTTTCCAAATACCGTTCTACAGATGTGTCATGGTCCGCATCATCGGGATATATCCATAAATTCGTTTTGGGCAAGTTCAATTCTTCGGGAGAACCTTCTAAACCAATGTAAAGACACGCATGTGATGCAGACGGATTCGTATGGTATAGCTTTTCCTCTAGTTTGTGCCGAACAATCACATCACGCGGAAGCAGCTTTGTATAAGTTGTGGCTATCCCGGCCCCGCTTACGACATTCTTTGCGGAAAAAGTTTTACCGTCTTTCATTTGAACGCCAACGGCACGGTTGTTCTTTATGAGCACCTTTTCTACTTCTGCACTCACCAAAATCGCCCCATTTGCTGCATCGATGATCGGGCTTACGGTCTTAACAATTTGCGATGAGCCTCCGATAGGAAAACTCCCGCCACTAAAATAATGGCGCACTAAGGAAGCATGCATAGCAAAACTACTTTGGCGCGGGGGTAGGCCGTAATCTCCATATTGTCCGGTCAACACCTTGATCAATTCTTCATTTGTTGTCAATGATCGAAGAACCTCATAGGTCGTACGATCCGAAAATTTGTAAAAAGGCTTTCGCATGTACCATCCGATCATTTTGCTCCAGAAAGGAGAAAGGGCCTTGTCCATATAAAATTGCCGACTTGTTTTGGTAGCGGTAAAAACAAGGTTTACGTATTTTTCGATTACCGCTGTTTCTTCGGGAAAATAGCATCCCATCCTATCCTTGAAACCCTGCACTTCTTTTACAAAATCATACGATTTATTCCCGATGATCACTCGGTCGTATACCGTTCCCATATCTGCCCATTTGAGTTGGTCGTTGCTGATATAGTCGAACATGCGTTTGGTAAGGCTATTGGGGCGCTGTACCTCGCCTATATAATGTATGCCCACATCCCATTCAAATCCCTTTCGTTTGAATATATGCGTAAAACCGCCTGCCGTATAGTGACGTTCAAGTATTAGTACTTTTTGCCCTTCTTTGGCTAAAATAGCCCCTGTAGTCAAGCTTCCCATTCCCGATCCTATGATAATAGTATCGTACCGATCGCTTAGGGGAGGATTCTTTTTATACGATTGTACCATATTGCTGCTATTTCATTCCAATTATGGGAAACGAAAGGCTAATACCCTACGGCCGTATCATCTCCACGTTTGTCGGCACCGCCTTCTAGGGTGCCATTGGGCAAAATACGGATGGCATCTACCTTCCCGATAATAGGTGTTCTTTCTTCATTAATAATATACCCTTTGTCTTTTAAACCTGTTTTGAGGGGCTCGGAAAAACCTTCCGGCTCAAAGATGACCATATCTGGTAGCCACTGATGATGAAATCGCGGAGCATTCACTGCTTCTTGCATGCTCATATTAAACTCGTATCCATTTAAAATGGTTTGCGCCACAGCCGTAATAATCGTGGAACCTCCGGGTGTGCCGACAACCATATATAATTCGCCCTCTTTTTCAACAATCGTAGGTGTCATACTACTTAACATTCTTTTTTCAGGAGCAATACTGTTGGCATCGGCTCCTATGAGTCCGAACATATTGGGAACCCCTGGTTTTGCACTAAAGTCATCCATTTCATTATTAAGAAAGAAACCCAGCTCATCAGAATAGAGTTTGGAACCATAGGCTCCGTTTAACGTAGTAGTGACCGAGACGGCATTCCCTTCGGCATCTACAATAGAGTAGTGGGTGGTTTCCATACTTTCCACCACTTCTATAGTACCTCTTTCCACTTCGGAAGATTTGGTGGCTTTTTCAAAGGAAAAATTATCCATACGTTCCTTAAGATAGGAATCGCTCAAAAGAACATCCAATGGGATATCAACAAAATCTGGGTCTCCCAAAAAATAGTTTCGGTCTGCATACGCTCTTCGAGAAGTTTCGGTAAACAATTGCACTGTTTTGGCCGAATTATGTCCAAACTCCTTAAGATCATAAGGTTCCATCATCTTAAACATTTGATTCATGGTAACTCCACCGCTACTTGGAGGGCTCATAGAGATTATTTTCAACTCTTTATAATCAAAGACAATCGGTTCTCGCCATTTTGCCTCATATTTCTCCAAGTCTTCTTCTGTTACAAAACCACCATTTTTTTGAATAAAAGCGGCCAGGGTCTTGGCTGTTTCCCCCTTGTAAAAACCATCGCGTCCATCAACTGCTATTCTTTTCATGGTATTGGCCAAGGCGGGGAATTTTATGGTATCACCTGCCTTGCATTCCAAAGGAAATGTTGTGAAACCTCCATTTACCTCAAGTACCACATCGTGAACATAGGCAAAGCGTTTTGCCTGGTTTTCGGTAACGACCACGCCATTTTCAGCCAGAGCGATTACCGGCTCAAAAATTTCTTTCAAGGGTAACGACCCAAATTTTTTATGAACCTCGATAATACCGGCAACGGCTCCTGGAACACCTACGGCCGTTGCGCCCTTGGTACTCATATCGGGAATTACGTTGCCCAACGAATCGAGGTACATATCTTTATGGGCGGCCATAGGAGCCTTTTCCCGGTAATCGAGTCCGCCGATATCACCATTATTCTTGCGGTATACCATAAAACCGCCTCCGCCTAAATTTCCGGCAAAGGGATAGGCAACCACCAATGCCATTTCGGTAGCCACCATAGCGTCGAAGGCGTTGCCTCCTTTTTGTAATATTTCCACCCCGATCTTAGAGGCTTCCTCCCTGGCAGAAACGACCATCGCTTTTTCTGTAACCAAGCCGGTCGGTGTTGCCGGGGGCTCTGCACAGCGTATTAGAGCAAACAAGCTTATTATTGGAAATACTATTTTTAATAGTTTCATTGCGGTAGTCTATTTGGTTTTAAGTTTCGTTTCTAGGGCTCTTAGAATTGGTTATAAAGAGATAAACTTCTGCCTTGAAAATACCAGTAATTCCTCGAAAAATTCGGTAAATTCACTTTTAAAGGCATCATAATGTTCTTCCAAATCTAAAATAGCAAAATTCATTTTAGAACGGTTTTTAGTTCTTCGGTTCATACCATTCAGCACGCGTGCAATACCATCCATCTTGGCATAATTGAAGATCCAATTGTCCGATATCATATAGGGCATCATACGTTTGACCCCATCGGGCAGAATGGGATAGTGATCCTCTAAAAGATCATAAAAATCATCTACAAAAGTTGCGAGGGGTACAGTTGAATAGGTTTCCCAATTCTTGGCCAAAAAATGATCATAAAATATATCTACGATTACACGGCTGTAGTGACTGTAATTTTTGTGTAATCGTTTACTACTTAGTTTGGGGATCGGATGGGAATCGGTAAAAGTATCGATGTCTCTATGAAGTAAGATTCCTTTTTGTACGCGTTCGGGCAAGTGTTTGAATTTGTTCCCACGAATGCTATCGGCAATAAAGTTCCCGATGGTAATTTCATCATCATTAAAAGATAAATAAATATGGGCCAAAAAATTCATAGGCAGATAGAAGGCTTGCTTGGGTCGAATTTACGAATTAACCCTCTTTGATTAACAGCAACCATCTATATTTGCAAAAAACTTTTTAGCATAGTATGACACTGATCAAATCTATTTCAGGAATTCGAGGAACTATTGGAGGCACTCCAGGAGAAAATTTAACCCCTATTGATGCGGTGAAGTTCGCCGCTGCCTATGGTGTTTGGTTAAAAGAATATAGCAATAAGAGCGAACTCAAAATAGTAATCGGACGAGATGCACGCCTTTCGGGAGAAATGATACAAAATTTGGTAGTTTCTACCTTGGTAGGACTTGGAGTCGATGTCATCGATCTAGACCTATCTACAACTCCTACGGTTGAAATCGCGGTTCCTATGGAGCAAGCGGACGGAGGTATTATTCTAACTGCAAGCCATAATCCAAAGCAATGGAATGCCTTGAAATTGTTGAATGAAAAAGGTGAGTTTTTAGATGCTGCCCAAGGAGCGAAAATTCTTGAGATAGCAAAAAAAGAAGATTTCTCGTTCTGCGAAGTTGATGACCTGGGTACAATTACCAGAAACGATTCCTATATCGATATTCATATCGATGAAGTTTTGAACCTCTCTTTGGTAGATGCAGAGACCATCAAAGCTGCCAAGTTTAAGGTCGTGGTTGACGGAGTCAATTCTACGGGTGGTATTGCTATTCCAAAATTACTGGAGGCGCTTGGTGTTGAAGTTGTAAAATTATACTGTGAGCCTACAGGGCATTTTCCGCATAACCCGGAACCTTTAAAAGAGCACCTTGGGGCTATTTGCGATCTGGTTGTCAAAGAACAGGCAGACTTTGGAATTGTCGTTGATCCCGATGTGGATCGCTTGGCTTTTATCAGCAACGAAGGTGAAATGTTCGGGGAGGAATACACCTTGGTCGCATGCGCCGATTATGTTTTGGGTAAAACGAAGGGGAATACCGTTTCGAACCTATCGTCATCTAGAGCGTTACGCGATATTACAAGAAAGCACGGCGGTATTTACGAGGCGGCGGCCGTGGGTGAAGTAAATGTGGTTACCAAGATGAAGGCGAACAATGCGGTTATCGGCGGGGAAGGAAATGGAGGTATCATTTATCCGGAAAGTCATTATGGTCGTGATTCACTAGTGGGGACCGCTTTGTTCTTGATGTTGATGGCCGAAAAAGGTGGGACGGTCGCAGCATTACGAGCGAGTTACCCTTCGTATTTTATGAGTAAAAAGAAGATTCAGTTAACCCCCGACCTTGATGTGGATGGAATCCTAAAATCAATGGCGGAAAAATACAAGAACGAGGAGATGTCGACTATAGATGGAGTGAAAATCGATTTTGCAGCGAACTGGGTCCATTTGCGTAAATCGAATACCGAGCCTATTATTAGAATCTATACCGAGGCAAAAGCACAATCGGAAGCAGATAATTTAGCAGATCGCATCATCTCTGAAATAAAAGAAATCGCGGGCTTGTAACGACTACATTTTTTATTTTTTATTTTTGCTAATTGCTAATTGCTAATTGCTAATTGCTAATTGCTAATTGCTAATTGCTAATTGCTAATTGATCACTGAAATGCTTCTGGAACCTTGTCCCGATGCTTCCACCTTCTATGGGTCCATAAATAATGTTCAGGTCTTTCGTAGATCTGCGCTTCGGCCATTCGGAGAAAGGTGTCGGTAATATCATTTTTATCGGTTTCCTTTCCATTTTCTGCAATGACAGTAAATTTAGCATGGTAGTAGCCCCTTCTTAGTTTACTCACTTTGAGAAAGACAACAGCGAGATCCATTTTTCGAGCCATGGTTTCTGCCCCGTTGATTACGGGGACTTTGATGCCCATGAACTCTGTCCAATATTGTGCTCTATGGGCTTGGGGAGATTGATCGCTAACCATCCCGAAAATACCGGTTATGTTGTTCTTTTTATTTACTACAACCGTTTTAACGGTTTCTTTTTGGTTGATCAAGGTGGTATTCCATCTGGCCCGTACTTTTTTTGCCCACTGATCAAAGTATTTATTGGTGATTTTTTGATACACCGCGTACCCTTTTGATTGTACATAATCGTTCATACTCATATTCCATTCCCAGCAGGCATAATGGGAGCAAACCACTAGAATACTCTTTTCCTTTTCGATCTCTTGAATCAAATCGATGTTTTCGATTTGATACCTTTTAGCGATTTCTTTTTTAGAAACGCTCATTGTTTTTACCATCTCTAAGAAGGAATCGCAAAGGTGTTTGAAAAATGCTTTTTCAATACGTTTTATCTCAACAATTGGTTTTTCAGGAAAAACCAATTCCAAATTTGCGCGTACAACCGTTTTACGATATCCTATTACCCGATAAACAATAAAAAAAATAAAATCGGAAAAAAGGTATAACAAGCGAAAAGGAAGAATGGAAATGCCCCATATGATAGGGTAGGCCAGTATAAAGACAAGTAATTGCATCTAAAGAAAATCTAGGCAAATATAGCTATATTTGGCATGTATCTTAAAACGCTTGCATGTACGATATTCATATCGCCACGATTGTAATTATTGCCGCCAATGTGCTGGTTTCTTTAAAAGGGTTCGACGACCATTATTTCTTTGAAAAATACAAGTTCGGGATTTCCCCAATTCGCGCAGGAGAAAAAGAGCGAATGCTTACTTCTGGTTTTTTACATGTTGATTGGTCCCATTTGATTTTCAATATGCTGACCCTCTATTTCTTTGCTGATGTGGTAATTGGTCTAATGGGTCCGGGAAAATTTGTAGGCGTCTATTTTATTAGCTTATTGGCAGGAAGTTTGCTGGCGCTCTTTTTTCACAAAGATGAACCTTATTATAGTGCGGTAGGTGCCAGTGGCGCGGTAACCGGTATTTTGTATGCGGCTATACTATTGCGGCCTACAATGAATCTATATTTGTTCTTTTCGATTCCCATACCCGCCTATGTTTTTGGGATTGGATATTTACTCTATTCTATTTACGGGATGAAAAACCGTTCCGATAACATCGGGCATACCGCCCATTTTGGTGGCGCAATAGGGGGGTATTTGACGACCTTGCTCTTTGTTCCTGACCTGTTGTTTACCGAAACGATTATGGTGGTACTCCTGGCAATTCCTATTGTAATACTTTTTATCCTCGCCAAACTAGGTAAAATATAGACTTGCTTGATTTTCAACGGCCTATTTTGAACCTATTGTGTGGGAAAATGAGCATTTCGTCGAAAAAATTGTACGAATCTATACGAGACCCCCTACATTTACGTTTGAATTAGACCCCAAATCTAATTTGTAACCTACTTAAATTATGAAAAATGTTTCCCTAACGGTGCTTACCGTTGTTGCCTTTGTGGTGTCCTGTAGTGACGAAACCACAATTTACAGTGATCCAAAAGATGATGTCGCACTCGAAGAAAATCAGTCTGTGCTCGACAATAGTATCAACTTCGATAATTCAGGAGTGCTTGATATTTTTGAATTGGACAAATCAACCGGAAGAATTTCTAAAAATAATAATGATGGTGAAGCTGGCGATTACCCATTAACATTGGTAGCACAAGTGAACTCGCCAACCTACAAAGGTACCCTGTTAACTGCCTCCCACGTGGATGTAGAGGGAGATTATGCCTATGTATCCTATAATACTGCAGGAGCAACGTACCTAGGTGGTATCGATGCTGTTGATATTAGTGACCCCAATAACCCCCGCGTTACCTCCCGTTTGTATTATACAAATGCAGATATCAACTCCGTTAAGTTTGATAATGGCTATTTATATATAGCCGGTGGTTTTGATGCCGAAAAATCAGCTACCATCGATTTCAATTCCTTTGTTGGAAAAGTTACCGTATCGAACGGGCGTTTTAGTACCAGTGGCATTACCTACGGTTTCCAAGAAGGGTTTAATGCCACCGATGTGAAAGTTATAGGAGATAAACTGTTGGTCACTAGTGGCAAAGACGGTTATATTCGTGAATACAATAAGAACAA
>CALLVX010000086.1 GCA_938010765.1 uncultured Flavobacteriaceae bacterium
GTCGAAGTCATTGACCCACATTTTCATGGGATTTTCCTTCGTAGTCTTATAGTGTACGTTGCTCCCCTGGTTGCCCAAAATAAGATCGTTATCGCCATCTTTATCTAAGTCTGCTACTTCTACCACATTCCAATAACCGTAAAGGCTATCTAAGGATGAAGGTAATTTTGTAATTCTACGCCCCGAGTTTTTGAAAATTTGTGGCGTACCCCATTCGGAGACCGAAATCAAATCTTTTTTATCATCACCATCGAGGTCTGCCCATATCGCATTAGTAACCATGCCAGCATCTTTTAAGTCATAGGCGAAGCGTTCCGTAGCATCTGAAAAGGTACCATCACCATTATTTACCAAGAACAAATGATCGGGGTCTATACCGTAGGTGCCTACCACACTTCTAGACCCTATGAATACATCATCATCACCATCTTGATCAAAGTCGTAAGGGGCAATAATCGATATATTTTTGAAGGTCGATGGTAGGGCAGCTGTTGATTTGGAGAAAGATCCTTTCCCATCATTCAAGTACAAATAGGTTCTATAGCCTCTATGCTGCCCTATTTCATTTCCTCCAGTGCCGACCATTAAATCGAGGTCGCCGTCGTTGTCGGCATCTAAAAAGGCCGCTGCGGTATCTTCCTGCAATTTATCATTCTCGAAAACAGCTTGTGTTCTCGGTGTCAAAACACCCTTTTTAGTATGCTTGTAAATGGTGCCTGCCTGCCCCTTTGCGCCACCGATATAAATGTCCTCGTTTCCATCGGAATCGATGTCACCAATTGCCATTGCGGGCCCCTCTTGTGATAATTGCTTGTAGATGAGTCCTTCATTGTCAAAATCGGTATACGCGTTTTCCTTGTGGGCCAGCAAACGGGAATTTTCTATGGATTGCAATAAAGGTTTTTGAGCCTTTATTTTTGGAATCTTGTATTTCCCGGTTGCCGAAGCTCGTTTCAACTTTAAAGTTTGGTTGACCTTAACGCCCGTAAGCACCTGTGTAAAATCATCGGGCCAAATAACGCGTAATGAATCAATGGTGGTAGCGGCCCCCAAACCTATTGTCATTGTATAGTCCATTGAAGATTGAAAACCTCTAGAGGGAATCAACTCTTGTACTACAATGTTCTTTCCATGGTATAATTTGAGTGTGGTACCTATAGCAAATGGATTTTTTTCTTGGCCCTCATATTGTATTCTGATATAGTTGTTCTCTCTGAGGGTGTTGGTGCGGTTTTCATATAAGAAAGCTTGCATGTTAACGTTATTGACGACTAGATCCAAATCTCCGTCATTATCGAGGTCCCCATAAGCCGTTCCATTAGAAAGACTGGGAACGCCTAAACCCCATTCGTTCGAAACATTATCAAATGTAATATCACCGTTATTTCGATAGGTGAAATTGGGCTGCGGTTTAATGGGCATTTTACTGATGATAGAATCAATCGATTCCTTTTTTCCGGTCAAAGCCATTTTTTGAATGATTTCATTGGCGAAAAAATCGACAAAATCAAGATCGGTAAGATCATGGTTTACACCATTGGTGATGAAGATATCTCGTAGACCATCATTGTCCATATCGAACAACAGGCCTGCCCAACTCCAATCGGTTGCCGATATACCACTAAAATAGGCGACCTCGGAAAAGGAACCATTACCATTGTTCAATTGCAATGTGTTCTGAATGTATTGTTGTGAAAAGTCTTTACTGCGTTTGAGGTTAAAGACATTGTATCCTTC
Source organism: uncultured Flavobacteriaceae bacterium (assembly GCA_938010765.1). GTDB lineage: Bacteria > Bacteroidota > Bacteroidia > Flavobacteriales > Flavobacteriaceae > Pelagihabitans. Next base: position 1,738 of record CALLVX010000086.1, read on the forward strand.
GAATTCCATGACCGATTTTACACGCTCATCGGCCTCGGGGAGCATATCTGTTATAAAAATATCTGCGTTTCCGTCGTTATTGATATCGGCCATGTCAATACCCATTGCCGAAAGGGAGAGGTGAGAAGTCCAATCCTGAATTTCTTCATGGAATGTACCGTCTTTTTGGTTAATGTAGAGATAGTCTCGTTCATAAAAATCATTGGATACGTAGAGGTCAGGATAGAGGTCACCGTTGAAATCACTGACCATTACGCCTAGCCCAAAGCCTATAAGACTACCATAAATACCAGCTTTCTCGCTTACATCAACATATTTACCATCGTCGTTTCTGAGTAGCATATCACCTACGCCCCTGAATATCTTTGGAACACCTTCCCAGTCTTGCGCCCGTACCTCGCGTTGTTCGGCATAACCCAAACTGCTTACGGGAATATTGCTATTGTTTAAAATATAAGCATCTAGATCACCGTCTTTGTCATAATCGAAAAAAGTCGCATGGGTCGAGAAACCTGTTTCGGCAAGATTGTATTCTTTTGCCTTTTCCGTAAAGGTAAGGTCACCGTTATTTATATATAGATCGTTGTCGTGGTTGTTGCCCTTCATGTTACCGGCATTGCTCACATAAAGGTCCAAGAGGCCATCGTTGTTAATATCAACCATAGTAACACCGGTAGACCAAGGTTTGTTGCCCGTTACTCCGGCTTTTTCTGAAATGTCCTCAAAGGTTAGGCCTCCTTTGTTCAAGTACAGTTTGTTGGCACCCATATTGGCGGTCATGTAGATGTCTGGCAGGCCATCGTTGTTGATGTCGCCAATAGCTACCCCCCCACCATTGTAAAAATTCCTGTATTTGAAGATATTGAAGTCTTTCTGGTTTTTTACCGTATTGATGAAATCAATACCTGTTCTTTCGGCCGACAGGGACCTGAATAGGGTTTCTGCCTTTTCGGTTTCAGATTCATCAATGCTAGCTGTTTTTTCGTTACAGGAAGATAGTAGTAACAACAAGGTAAAAAAGCCAAGCAATTCTTTTGCAGCGGTCATTTTCATTATTGGTGTGCTTCTTTTTTCTTTAGGAATATTGGCGCGCCATTGTTAATGCCGACCAAATAGTATTCTATGTCTTTTATTTTAATCTTTTCCAAGCTTCTTGCGGGGCCTGGAATATCAAAATCTTGCTTGGGAGCCTGTCGAAAGCTTCCATTCTGATCATTCAGCAAAATTAGGCCATGAAGGGCATCCATCCTACCCAATTGAGTACTAATTTCATAGGTATTGCCCACAATTAACAGGTCGTTAAAGCCGTCTTTATCAAAGTCTTCCGATGCAATATCATGAATAGTCGAAATCTGGGCTATTCTAGGAAGTACTGTGCTTGTAAAACCCGCTTCCCCGTTATTTTGAAAGTAGGTATGGGCCAGTTCATACACCTTTTTCTTTTTTGCTTTCGACAACTTTTCTTTGGTGAAAAGATCTTTTAGACTGGCCTTGGCGAAATCGTGATAGGAGAGGTATTTCTTGTTCAAATAGGGCATCTGCTTCACTAGCTCATCTTTTGAGGCGAAGGGCGTTTCTATGTTGTCATGGAAATGGGTTACTACAGGGTCAAGTGCGCCATTTGAATCGAAATCAAAGCTATATAGGGTAAGTGGTTTTTTCTTGGAGGCTTGTAACTTGCTGTTAAGCCCCCAGTTGCCACAAACGAAGTCAATATCACCATCATTGTCAAAATCACCTGCCCTAATGGTGTTCCAAAGCCCGTTAGACTCTCCAATACCACTTAGTTCGACCGATTCAAGGGTTTTACCATTGTTCATGAAAACTGTAATGGGCATCCAATGGCCAACTACAATAAGGTCTTTGTATCCGTTGGTGTCGAGATCTACCCATACAAAGTCTTTGATGTTTCCAAGGGACTGGTGATTCTTCAAAAAGGTGTCGGTTATATCCGAGAAATTCCCTTTCCCATCGTTTTGAAAAAGATATTGCCTGGAGGTTTCGCCGAACTGTAACGGAATTTGATCAGAGCTGATGGTGATATCCAAATCCCCGTCATTATCAAAGTCAACGGCAACAACTTTGGAGGCATTGAGCGCTATTTCCTGAAATTGAAGCGTATCTTTTTTGAATTCCCCGTTATGGTTTAAATAAAGTCTTGGACGTAAGGGAGCGCCATTTTGGAATTCGTTACCACCACTTACAACGACAAGATCCGGGGTGGTGTCACCATTTGCATCAAAAAAGACATGTGATACATCTTCATTCTTAGCGTCTTGTTCAAAAAGGAGTGGTTGTACCGAGCTAAAATACCCTTGCTGATTTTGTAGCAGCAATTGAGATGCCTGCCCTTTGGCGCCGCTTATGAAAAAGTCGTCCAAACCGTCGTTATTAACATCCGAAACAGAAATATGGGGCCCTTCATTGGTATTCGCCCATGGTACGATAGGATTGCGAAGAAACTCAGTAGTTGCCGGATCTTTATGTTTGTAGGTCGCCAGGCTATCAATAGTTGTTAGATAATTGGCCGAAAGCGGTTGTTGGTCATAAAAATTACCATTCGCATTTTTGAAATTAAGAGTGAGCCGCTGGTTGGCGGGTATTTTTTTAATAGTTTGAAAAAAGCCGTTTGGCCAAATTACTTTTAGGGAATCTACGAATTGGTGCTGTCCAAGTCCCATATGAATTTCGGGAGCCACCGAGGAAAGGTAGCCTCTGGTGGTAAAATTTTCTTGAGTAATTGTAAGTGTGTCGGTACAAGCGATGATTCGAGCGCCGATCCCGAAAGGGTTTTTCTTGCTTCCTTTGAACGAAAGTGTCAAAAAGTTATTCGATTCGTTACCGGAAATGGTTTTGTTTTCTAATAAAGTCGCCTTTGCATTGACGTTGTTGATGACAAGGTCAAGATCGCCATCATTGTCTAAATCGGCATAGGCACAGCCA
>CALLVX010000087.1 GCA_938010765.1 uncultured Flavobacteriaceae bacterium
GCTGAATTATATACTGGAATACAATAAGCATTAAATGGTAAAAAATCTTATTATTGCTGTACTATGTCTTACAGCAGCAGGTGTTTACGCACAGAATGGCACCGTATCTCCCTACTCGTATTTTGGTATCGGTGACTCCAGATCCTTTGGAACCGTCGAGAATCAAATGATGGGTTCTATGGGTGTGTATGGTGACAGTATTCATATCAATTTGAAAAACCCTGCGGCGTACAGTAAATTGGGTATCGCCTTGAACAATAAAACGGGGCTTACCACTTATGCTGCAGGAATCTCTAACAAACAAATTGTTCTAAAGAGTTTTACCGAGGAGCAATCGACCACCACTACCAATCTAGACTACCTTTCTTTGGGTTTCAGTCTGGGCAAGGGGCTGGGTGTCGGCTTCGGGCTCGCACCTTTTTCTTCGGTAGGGTTCAATGCCATTTCTGAGAGTACCAATGGCGATGGTACAAGTGTGATCAACGCTTTTTCGGGAGACGGTGGGCTTAATAAGGTCTACTTTTCAGTAGGTTATGAGATTTTTAAGGATTTTAGTGCGGGGGTGACCGCCAATTTTAATTTCGGAAAACTTGAAAACGAGCGTTTGCAAAGCGTTGAAAACGTGCAATTTGGAACACAAGACATACGAGAATCTCGGGTAAATGGGCTCGATTTCAACTATGCCCTCTATTATACCCCTCAAATAATACAGAAATATAGACTGTTCACTTCGGTAAGAATCAATACGCAGGCAAATTTAACTTCTGAAAATACACGCAGATTGGGGTCGTATTCGGTAGCCGATAATCAGCCGATAGAAACTATTGAGGTTGATTTGGATGCGGTAAATCTGCGAAATACCGATTTGAAGATTCCTACTACCGTTACATTGGGGGTAGGATTCGGTGAGGATAAAAAATGGTTTTTAGGTACTGAATATAGCCTTCAAGGCCTTAGTTCATTCTCCAACGATTTTCTCGGCGTGGACAATATTGCTTATAAAGATGCCAGTTCCGTATCTTTTGGAGGTTTTTATATTCCTGATTTTGACGCCTTTAATGGCTATTTTAATAGGGTTACCTACAGGGCGGGAATCCGTTACGATAAAACCGGAATGCTTGTTAATAATACGGCGATTAATAATCTTGGCATAACTTTTGGAGTTGGTCTACCACTCGGCAGGGAACTATCTAATTTAAACCTCGGTTTCGAATTAGGACGAAGAGGAACCACTTCTGCCGATCTCATTGAGGAGAGCTATTTAAAAATCAATTTAGGCTTCTCTTTTAATGATCTTTGGTTCAGAAAGCGAAAAATAAATTAAAATTAGTACATTAACAACTTTAAACCACGACAAATGAAAACGAAACTTTACTTCACGGCGATTATGCTTTTAGGGCTTATGGGAGTAAGTCATGCGCAGGCCCAAAATCCTGAATGTACCACGAACCTATCTATTTTTGTGGAACATGCGAAAGTTAAAAATTACGACGCGGCGTATACTCCGTGGAAAATGGTCTATGACCAATGTCCAGATTTAAATAGGGCCACCTATGTATATGGAGAACGAATCCTGAAGGATAAAGTCAAAAAAACGAGCGGTGCCGATAAGGATGGTTTTATAGGAGATTTACTTGCATTGTATGAAAATTACATGAAGTACTTTCCGAAGAAAGCGGTAAAAGGTGATATGATGCCTAAAATGGTATTGACTAAGTACGATAATAAAATGATCTCGGATACCGAGATTTATGAGGATTTAAGCAGTGCCTTTAAAGAAGACAGGGATAATTTTACGAATCCTAAGGCCTTATACCTTTATTTCTCTAGTTTGGTAGATTTGAATGCTGCAGGTAAGAAAGAATTGCAAGAGGTCTTTGATGTATACGATGATGTTAATGAGAAGATCGAAGAGGAGAACACTAAGCTTACGGATAGGATTGCCAAATTACTTCCCAAAGAAGAAGCAGGTACCTTGACCTCTAAGGAAAAGAAGCAGTTGAAATCATATAACAGTTACTCAGAGAATTATGGTAAAATTGCCGGTAGTATTGATTCAAAACTTGGTAAGTTGGCAGATTGCGACAACTTGATTCCATTGTACCAGAAGAGTTTTGATTCCAAAAAAGGCGATGTGAAATGGGTAAAGCGTGCCGTAGGAAGAATGTTTAACAAGGAATGTACAGACGATCCTATGTTCAAGAAATTGTTCGAAGCACAGTTGGCACTAGATCCATCGGCCGATGCGTATGTATACGGAGGCACTTTAAAGCAAAAAGCGGGCGACACCAAAGGTGCGGTTGCAGACTTTAACAAGGCCTTAGGGTTGGAAACTGACGCGAAAAAGAAATCGAGTATCGCATATAAGGTTGCAACCATTTATAGAAGAGGAAGCAAGTCTACTGCGCGTTCGTACGCTCAAAAAGCGATCGATGCGAACCCTGCAAACGGAAAGGCCTATTTGTTAATTGCAAGTTTATATGCTAGTAGTGCGAACAGTTGTGGTAAGACCGCTTTCGAGAAACGTGCTATCTACTGGAAAGCTGCTGAAACTGCTCGAAAGGCTGGGCGTGTAGATCCATCTTTGAGCGGGCGGGCAAGCAAAGCGGCGGCAAGTTACTCAGCGAAGGCTCCTAACAAAGAAATGATTTTTCAAGAAGGTATGGCCGGTAAAACGGTTACGTTTAGCTGCTGGGTAGGTGGTAGCGTAAAGGTTCCTAATTTATAGGATGCCATTTAATACAACATATACACTTAAAAGCATTGCCAAATTCTGTATGGCAATGCTTTTTTTTTCGGCCTGTAACGATGATTATAAAAGGGTCGGGGGAGAAGCGATACCAAAAATCTTTCCGCAAGGTATCGGTGAGAATTTTGTGCTTACCTATACCGAAGCACCCGAGGTGATGGAAATGGACGATATAGATTCGTCTAGAGTACTCGCTGTTCTTACGAGCCCTTTGAGTAATAATTTTGACAATCTCGAATTTCCTTATAGAACCTTTCCGAAAGGGTTGGCGGTAGACCTCTTTGATGAGGAGGGAAACAAGAACACGATTGTCGCCGACTATGGCATTATTTATTCAGCTACAAATTTAATAGATTTACGGGGTAATGTGGTAGTTTTGACCAAGGATGGGAAAAAACTCGAAACCCCACAACTGTATTATGATCAGGGCAACGAATGGATATTTACACAGGAAAAATTTACATTTGAAAACCCAGATGACGGCACTATTATGGATGGGGTAGGGATGGATTTCAACAAAGACTTGACTTTTTTTAGTGCCCATAAAACATTTGGTGTAATGACCATTAAAGACGATAAAGAGAAAAAAGATGATTAAGTTTTTAAAATATACCGAGTATGTATACTTGGTGGTGGCCTTTTTCGCATGCTATCGCATTTTTACCGATTGGAATGTGGATCGCAACAATGCCTATCTATTCATTTTTTTTGCTGTAGTTTCGACCGGGATGTTCCTGTTTAGAAGAAATTATCGGCGTAAGTTTGAACAAAGACAACGCGATAACGAACGCTAGCCTTGGAAACAACTGTTTTAATTATTCTTTTGTCATTAGTATTTTCCGCCTTTTTTTCGGGACTGGAAATTGCGTTTATTTCCGCGAATAAAATACACATAGAAATTGAGAAAAAGCAAGAGGGCTTTTTGGCAAAGGTACTCACTCGATTAACCAAAAAACCATCAAAGTTTATTGCGACCATGCTCATTGGGAACAATATAGCTTTGGTTATTTATGGGTTATACATGGGAGAGCTCTTGATGAGCTGGTTTCAGGGAATGTCATCGGATAATGGTTTTATAACGCTCATGTTGACCGATTTTAGACTCTTGACCCAGACGCTCATCTCTACCCTGATTATTTTGATGACCGCCGAGTTTTTGCCAAAAGTATTGTTTCAAATTTATTCAAACACCCTTTTGAAGGTTTTTGCCGTCCCTGCGTATCTTTTCTATGTGTTGTTTTCGCTTATTTCTGATTTTGTGATCAAAGTTTCCGATGTTATTCTAAAGGCATTTTTTAAGACCGAGGGCGATGAAGTGCAACTGGCCTTTAGCAAAATTGAACTAGGGGATTACATTACGGAGCAAATGGAGACGGTCGAAGAGGAAGATTTGGTAGATTCGGAAATACAGATTTTTCAAAATGCATTGGAATTCGCAGAGGTAAAAGCACGTGAAGTCATGGTGCCACGAACCGAGATAACGGCGGTAGAATTGCATGAAACACCCAAAAACCTTACCAAACTCTTTTCTGACACGGGATATTCTAAAATCCTTATTTATAAGGATACCGTAGATGATATTATCGGGTATGTGCACTCGTATGAACTGTTTAAAAAGCCAAAAACCATTAAAAGTATTTTGCTCCCTGTCGAGTTTGTGCCCGAAACCATGTTGATTCAGGATATCTTGAACCTTTTGGTAAAAAAGCGCAAGAGCATGGCGGTGGTTTTGGATGAATATGGTGGTACTTCCGGTATTATGACAGTCGAGGATATTATCGAAGAGCTTTTTGGGGAAATCGAGGATGAACATGATAGTACGGATCATATAGAAGAGGAGGTAGGAGATAATAAATACCGATTTTCTGCCCGTTTGGAAGTAGACTACCTCAATGAGACCTACAAGTGCGAATTGCCCGAAAGTGATGAATACGAAACCTTGGGCGGTTTGATCGTAAGCGAGACCGGCGAAATTCCCGAACAAGACATGGAAATCATTGTAGCTAATTTTAGGTTTACCATTTTAGAGGTTTCCAGTACCAAAATCGATTTGGTAGCCATGGAAATCCTGGAAAAAGAATAATTCACCTCTTTATTTTTTTATTAGGCCGTATCTTCTGCCAAACCATTCAAAACTAGCTCTCCTATGCTTTAATAATTGAAAAGAAAATGGTAATTTCGCAAACTGATTTTAAATTCACCATATCATGGCCATTTTAGAGAATATTAGAAAGCGAACCACTGTTTTGATTCTGATCATTGGGTTGGCGCTTTTTGCGTTCGTTATATCCGGAGTCTTTACCAGTAGCGGTTTAAGCGGAGGAAAAACGGGTTCTACCGTTGCCGAAATTAATGGGCAAGAAGTGTCTATCGACGAGTTTCGAGGCCTAGTAGACAATGCACAACGCAGTTCGCCTCCAGGTACCTCTACCATGCAAGTGGTCAACCAGGTATGGGACCAGCAATTGCGAAAAAGTATTTTAGAGCAGCAATTCGAAGACTTGGGCGTTTCTATCGAACAAGACCAGATTATCAACTTTTTGAAGACATCGGGTTATGCCCAGAGTCCAGAGTTCCAAAATGCCGATGGTGTTTTTGACGAGAACATCTTTAGAAACTCCGTTGCGAACTGGAAGGAAAGCGAGCCTGTGCGCTATGACCTTTGGCTACAGACCGAAAAAGCGATCATTCAACAAGCAAAGGAGCAAACCTATTTTAACCTGATCAAAGCGGGGGTGGGCGCCACCTTAAAAGAGGGAGAGTTTGAGTACCGTTTGGCCAACGAAAAAATGGACTTAAAATACGTGCGGGTGCCTTTTTCATCTATTCCCGATAGTAGCATCACGGTTACCAAAAGCGAAATCGCAACCTATATCAACGAGCATAAGGAAGACTTCAAACAAGACGAGGCGAGAGATATTCAGTTTGTCTTTTTTGAAGAAAAGCCTTCGGATGGTGATATTAAATCGATCCAAGACCAGGTCGATAATTTGTTGGAGGACAGTTATACGTTTAATGAGGACAAGCAGGCGATAGAAGGTTCTGCCATTAATGATACCATTTTAGGGTTTAAAAATACGACGGATATCGGTGCGTTCCTGGATCGCAATTCGGATATTAAATTCGATACCATTTATAAAGAGAAGAAAGAATTGGCGCCTTTGTTCGCCGATACTTTAATGACATTGCAAGTGGGACAGATATACGGCCCTTACCGCGATGGGGATTATTACAAGGTTTCTAAAATGATCGGTAGAAGACCCAATGGTACGGTAAAGGCCAGTCATATTCTTATCGCGTACCAAGGTGCTGAACGAGCAAACCCCGAAGTTACAAGAACAAAAGAAGAGGCAGAAGAGAAAGCGAAAGAGCTTTTGAAAGAAGCTAGAAAAGATGCAACCGTTTTTGTTGAGTTGGCTCGAGATAATTCTGATGGTCCATCCGCACCGAATGGTGGGGATTTGGGCTATTTCCGAGAAGGTATTATGACTCCTAAATTCAACGATTTTGCTTTTAACAATACAATCGGTACGATTGGATTGGTAGAAACTGATTTCGGGTTTCATATCGTAAAAGTAGATGACAAACAAGACCTTGTGCAAATAGGAACTTTGGCAAGAGAAGTGGAGCCTTCGGAAGAAACAGTTAATTCGTTGTTTACAGAGGCAACCAGTTTTGAATTAGAATCGATTGAAACCGATAAAGCGTTTTCAGATTATGCGAAAGAAAAGGAATACATTGTGCGTCCTGTAAATAAAATCAAGGCAATGGATGAAAACCTTCCAGGACTTGGCGCACAACGTAGTATTGTGCAATGGGCATTTAATCCGGAAACAAAGACGGGAGAGATAAAGCGTTTTAATATTGCCAATGGCTATGCCGTAGCGCAATTGACGGCAAAATACGATGAAGGCGTAACAAGTGTAGAAGATGCCTCTGCGGCAGTACTTCCTAAAATTAGAAAAGAGCGGAAAACTGCCCAAATTATCGGTGCCAATAAAGGAAAATCAATGGATGATATTGCGAAAGACAATAGCCTTTCGGTCTCCAATGCTTCTTCTGTAACCGTAAAATCACCTACCATTCCTGGAGCAGGTTCTGAACCTGCTATTGTAGGGACCGCTTTCGCAATGAAGGAGAATGAAACATCGGGCCTTTTAGAAGGAAATACTGGAGTATTCATGGTAACGGTCGTTAAAAGAGAAGAGCCTGTGAAACTAGATAATTATAGTACGTATGCCAATACCTTGAAAAATGCAAGTGTTTCTAAAGTAAACACAGCGGTAGTAGATGCCCTTAAAGAGAATTCTGAAATCTCGGACAAGCGAAACACGTTCTACTAGAAACCTTTTATAAAATCATTTGAGAAAAGGGTATGATAACATTGTACCCTTTTTCTTTGAAATAAACCATCTTAGTTGCATCTCCTGTTGCTAAGACGAAGTCACCTCCCCAAGCACCTAGACTTTTTACGGCCCCGGAATAATCGGGAAACAGCTTCGATTGAATAGTTTCGATACCAAGAACATCCGATAATACTTGTTCGTGCCATTGCATCAACCACTGAAAGTCATCGATGCTTTGAGAAGTAACCATTCTCTTGGTAATTTGTGTTATTTGATCCGTAAATTTTGCATCGATGGTGCGGTTTCGATAGGCCGCAATCGCATCCCTGCTGTTTTGTTTCTGGTTGAGATATACAAAATAAAGCGAATCTTTAAATGGAATTTCTCTCGGTAGCTTCTTTACGTTGGGAGTGCCATTAACAAGTTGAAAGAGAATAGGTTTGGGGTGCTGTGCACAGGCGATATCGTACCCGCTACCACCAAAAGTAGTCTTTAACAGGTTGTAGGGGTCCACGCCGCTCCAGTTGGCAATGTTGTTGATCAACGTAGAGGAAGAACCCAATCCCCAATCTCTTGGAAAGCTAAGTTCCGCTTTGGCTTGCACCCCATCAACATTCTTTAAAAAAGAAGGATTTAAGCGCAGTGCCTCCCTCAGTACTTTTTGCAAGGCCTCTGCAATAGTATTGTCGGAACTTGTAAGCAAATTCAAGGACGTTAGCCGATAGGTCGCTTCAAACCAAATGGCTCCGGTTTCATCGATACTTGCCCAGGAGAGTAGCCCGGTCTGTTGGGGAAGAATGCGTAAGTATTGCCCATATTTTGTAGGTATTGCCCAACCTTGGGCGCCATCTAAAATGGCATATTCACCCGAAATGAGCAGTTTTCCATTGCTATAGAATTCCTGCCTCATTCCTTATTTTTCAATTTCTCAAAAGCCGCCGCAGCCGCGCTATGGGTTACGGTATTGGTTTTGAAATGTGCCACAAGCTTTTTCTTTTCTTCGGCATTGGCACCCAATTGGTTCAAGATGTTCATTAGGTGCATTTTCATATGCCCCTCCTGTATTCCCGTAGTGACCAAGGAACTCACAGCGGCAAAATTTTGTGCCAGCCCGGCGACCGCAACAATCTGCATCAGTTCCTTGGCAGAAGGTTTGCCTAAGATTTCTAACGCTAACTTCACCAAAGGGTGTAGTTTGGTGAGGCCGCCAACGGTTCCCAAAGCAAGTGGTATTTCGATCCAAAAGGAGAAAGTACCTGCTGCTACCTTCGCATGTGTAAGACTGGTATATTGCCCATCTTTGGCAGCATAGGCATGAACACCGGCTTCTACCGCCCTAAAATCATTGCCAGTGGCAATTACTACTGCGTCAATACCGTTCATGATTCCCTTGTTATGGGTAACGGCCCTATAAGGTGCTACTTTCGCTATCTGTATGGCCCTCACCATTTTTTCAGCGAATACCTGCGGAGTAACTTTTTTGCTCAACGTTAACTGATCTACCGGGCAGCTTACTTCGGCTTTCACCAAGCAATTGGGTACGTAGTTCGAAAGAATGCTCATTACGACCTCGATTGCCTTCTCCGTTTCTGTAAATGGTTCATACCGTTGTGATTCCCGTTTTAAAGTAGTTGCGAACTGCTCTAAACACGAATTGATGAAATTGGCACCCATGGCATCCAAGGTTTCAAAACAGCAATGCAATTGGTAGTAGTTGGGTAGGTCGTTCGTACAATCTCGAAGTGTTATTTTAGTGACGCCACCACCACGCTTGTCCATATTCTTGGTAATGGGAGCGGCATCTTTGATCAGAATAGGCTGTATTTTATCGAAAAACCCCTGTAGTTTTTTAGGATCACCCCGAAACATAAAATGCACCTGTCCTATTTTTTCTGTAGATATGACCTTGGTCTTAAACCCTCCACGAGGTAACCAAAATTTGGCCGCCTTGCTCACCGCTGCTACCACAGAGCTTTCCTCAATGGCCATGGGAATGACATGTAGTTGATCATTGATCAGAAAATTAGGGGCAACCCCGAGTGGCAGATAGTAATTGGTAATGGTATTTTCAATAAACTCGTCGTGCAGCTGTTGTAGTTGGGCATCTGAGTTCCAATAACGCTTCAACAGCTTCTTGGTCTCCTCGGGATTGGAAGTATAGTTATTGGCTAACCATGTTATTTTTTCCGCTTTGGTAAACTTGGAAAATCCTTCAACTGGGGCGGTCATGCAGAATTGGTTTTGAAGCACAAAGATACTAATTACCCCTATTAAAACAGTAAGCACTAATGTTGCGATAGCTGTTTGTTTTTACACAGAAAGTTTAATTATTCGTAAAATTATCACTAAACTTGATGGGTTAAAACAATTTCAATAGTTAATGAGAAAAATAGCAGTCGTATTGTTGTTCTTGGTGGGTTCTATCTGTACCGTGTCGGCACAAGAAAAGAAGATTACCATAGACGAAATTTACAATGGTGCCTTTAGAACAGAAGGGCTAGATGCCCTTCAGTCACTTAAAAACGGAAAACAGTACACAATCCTTAGTCGCAATCGTGCTACCGGAAGCGTAACTATTGATACATACGATTATGCAACTCAGGAGAAAGTAGGTACAATAGTTTCTTCCTCAGATTTAGATGGGGTTAAGAGCTTTAGTACATATCATTTCAGTGAAGACGAATCAAAGGTGTTGTTAGCCACCGAGGTAGAATCTATTTTTAGGCGTTCTACTTGGGGAATCTATTATATGTATGATATTGCTACCAAAAAACTGACCAAAATTTCCGAATCCAAAATTCAAGAGCCGACCCTTTCCCCCAACGGTGATCAAGTGGCATTTGTCTCTGAAAACAACCTCTATATTTTTAGCCTCGCCTCTGGAACTACCGAACAATTAACGACCGATGGGGTGAAAAACAAAATAATTAACGGTGTTACCGATTGGGTTTACGAGGAAGAGTTTGCCTTCGTACGTGCCTTTGCTTGGAATGCCGATGGGACAAAAATTGCTTTCTTAAGGTTCGATGAGACCATGGTGCCCGAATTTTCTATGGATGTTTACGGTTCCGAACTGTATCAAAAACCCCACGTATTCAAATACCCGAAAGCAGGGGAAGAGAACGCCAAGGTTACACTGCACATGTATGATGTAAAAAGTAAGCAAGTTGCGAAAATAGATTTGGGAGATCCATATTATATTCCAAGAATTAAATGGATGAACAGTCCTGATTATCTTAGCGTACAGACCATCAATAGGCATCAAAATCATTTAAAACTACATTCGGTAAATACCAAGGATAATTCCGTATCGCTTTTGTTGGAAGAAAAAGATGCAGCCTATGTAGATGTTACCGATAACTTAACTTTTTTAGAAGACGATAGCTTTATCTGGACGAGTGAGAAAGATGGTAACAATCATATTTATCTACATAGGCAAGATGGTGCGCAAATGAACCAAATCACAAAAGGCCCGTGGGAGGTGACCGCGTACTATGGGTATGACCAGAACGAGGACAAGGTGTACTACCAGTCTACCGAAAATGGATCGATCAATAGAGGTGTCTATAGTGTTGAGAGCAATGGAAAGAAACCAAAAGCCTTAGTGGCCAAGGCTGGTGTAAGTTCGGCCGATTTTAGTGCAGACTTCACTTATTTTATCAACTCCTATTCAAGCGCTACCGAACCCTATAGTTATTCTTTACACGATGCTTTAACAGGCAAGAAGGTGAAAGAGATCAAGAATAATAAGGCTCTTTTAACAAAGTTAAAAGGGTATGATACCAGTGCAAAAGAGTTCTCGACCATTCATATCAACGGGAACGATCTAAATATGTACATGATCAAGCCCAAAGACTTTGATCCCTCAAAAAAATATCCCTTATTTATGTATCAATATAGCGGTCCGGGATCACAAAGTGTTTCCAATCGTTGGGGAGGCGCGAATGATTACTGGTATCAAATGCTCGCTTCAGAAGGGTATATTGTGGTGTGTGTAGATGGTCGAGGAACCGGACTCAAAGGCCGGGATTTTAAAAAAATCACGCAAAAAGAACTCGGAAAATTTGAGGTTGAAGATCAGATTGCGGCGGCCAAAAAATTAAGTGAACTTCCCTATATCGATGCCGATAGAACGGGTATTTGGGGCTGGAGTTATGGTGGCTTTATGGCTACGAATTGTATCTTGAAAGGAAATGATACCTTCGAAATGGCCATTGCAGTCGCCCCGGTAACCAGTTGGCGCTTTTATGATACTATTTATACGGAACGTTATATGCAGACGCCACAAGAGAATGCAAGTGGGTATGATGATAACTCTCCCTTTAATTATCCAGAGCTATTGAAAGGGAAGTACTTATTGATCCATGGTTCGGGCGATGATAATGTGCATGTTCAGAACAGTATGCGAATGATTGAAGCGCTGGTACAGGCCAATAAACAATTTGATTGGGCTATCTATCCCGATAAAAATCATAGTATTTATGGCGGTAATACCAGAATTCAACTATACAACAAAATGACAAATTTTATTAAGGAAAACCTATAACCAAAAAAGACTATGACAGAAGTAACCGACCCGATGGAACAGAAACAAATTTTAGGACATCCAGTAGGGCTGTTCTATCTCTTTTTTGCAGAACTATGGGAGCGCTTTAGTTTTTATGGTATGCGGGCGTTGTTGACGCTTTACATGATCGAGGTAATATTTGAGGCTTTGGTTGAACGAGATTTTGCAACGGCGGCCGTTTATGCTTCCTATGGGTCATTGGTCTATGCTTCTACGGTTATTGGAGGAAAGATTTCGGATCAAATCTTGGGCATGCGCAATTCTATTTTCTTAGGCGGAATCTTAATGTCTATCGGGCATTTTGTGTTGGCGGTAGAAAATGATATCGCCTTCTTCTTGGCACTCTCCTTGATCATTGTCGGAAACGGGTTTTTTAAACCGAACATCTCCACTTTTGTGGGTACCTTATACGAAAAAGGAGATCCCAAAAAAGATTCTGGCTTTACCATATTTTATATGGGTATCAATATCGGTGGTTGGGTGGCACCCTTATTATGCGGCTGGTTGGCAGCCAAGTACGGCTGGCACTATGGTTTTGGTTTGGCAGGTATCGGTATGTTAACCGGACTGATTTTCTTTTGGAGCGGAATTAAAAAGAATGTTTTTGGTGATAGGGGATTACCACCAAATGATGAGGTATTGGGAAAAAAAGTGATGGGGATAAAACAAGGAATATTGGTTCCCGTATTAGCCGTGCTTTCCGCACCGGTTATTGCCTACCTGTTAGCATCGTATAAGTCTCTTGGTGCCGAAGGTACTTTTTTCGGAGATCAAAATATTGTGAACGTTATCTTCAAACTGATTGGGCTGGCAGTAGTTGCCTATTTGGCCTATATCATGTTCAAGGCAACCCTTGATGAGCGTAAGAAACTCGTTGTAGCCGTTTTAATTACCTTTTTTATGACCATTTTCTGGGGTTTTCACGAACTTTCGGGCAGTGTAATTACCCTTTTTGCGGCACGTAATATTGATTTAGAGGGTATTATGTCCGCAGCCCAGACAAACTCATTGAATTCGATGTTCATTATCATTCTGGCAATTCCTATTTCGTTGATGTGGACATGGCTGAGTAAACGAAAATGGAACCCACGAACACCTTACAAATTTGGACTAGGATTGGTTTTCGCGGGAATCAGTTTTTATGTGCTGGCGATAAGTGGTGCAAGTGCCAACGAAAATGGCTTGGTCCCCTTCGCTTACCTTTTGCTTATGTATTTTTTATTATCTGTCGGAGAGTTGTTTATGTCGCCAGTGGGTCTGTCGAAAATTACTGACCTTTCTCCCTTGCGTATTATCGCTTTTATGATGGGGGTTTGGTTCTTATCATCGGCTTTTGCATTTCAGATCGTTGGTTTTATTGGCAAGCAGCTGGCGATTGAAAGTACCGATAAAAATGTGGGCGGTTTTGATACCTTGGAAGTGTATACAGGTGGTTTTGATTTGATTGCCAAATACGCGCTAGGAGCAGGTATAATTGTACTTGTTGCTTCCCCATTGATTAAAAGACTCATGGGGAAAGTGCATTAGTCACTGTCCTGGTCTAAAAAATAGGCTCCCTTTTCACCGGTATAGTGAAAAGGGAGTTTTTGTTTTTTACAGGTCGCTCGCCACCTAGCAATGGCATTGCTATAGTTGCTCCCATCGGCGATAATCATTTTGGGTTTCAAACTATCGACGGCCCTTGCCAAATGTATTTTTGGAGATTGGGTAAGGATGAGGTAATCTACCTGTTCCAGGGCCATCGGATATACCCCTGTACTGTCTACCAAAACAACTCGTTTACTACCCCAGGTGAAGCTATTCGGAATGGAACGATAGCTATTTTCGCTTGTACGTTCAGTGATTGCATAATCCTTGGCAATGGTGCCCACTTGAGTGCTATCGCTAGTTAATTGAAGCAGTGTGGTCCCTGATTGCTGTAATAGTAGCGTGTTTCCGGTTCTATGAGTAATAATGAAGGCTTCTTTTTGCTGTGTTTCGTAGTGCCGATAGAGTACCCATGATTGAAAGACAATGAGTAAAAAAAGCAGACTTGCGACGCTCTTAAAACTCCCTTTTACAGCCGTGGTTATCAGTGCGATGATGATAAGATAGGAAAGGAATACCTGTGGTACATCAAAGGAAATGTTTTGAAAAATGAAGGCTTCTTGATCAGCTATCCATGAAATGATACGGTTCATTGCACTGATCAAAAAACCATAACTATTGGCCACGAATGTTGGTAAGGAATCAAATAAGACAAGCACGATTACCAGTATTCCCATCCCCAGGACAATTCCTAAAAAAGGCACGATCAACAGATTGGAAACAAAGAAAAGCCCTGGAAACTGATGAAAGTAAAAAAGACTGATAGGGAGTACACCTAACTGCGCGGCAATGCTCACCGAAAGTAATTGCCATATTTTTTTAAGAATGAAATTTTTTGGAATCAAAAGTTTTTGTAGCAAGGGATAGCACCAAACAATGGCAAACACCGCCGCGTAGCTCATTTGAAAACCTATATGAAACAACAAACGGGCATCGACCAATAGGATAAAAAACATACTTAAGGCCAAGATATTGAACGTATTACTGGGCCGATTCAAGTAGAGGGCATAGGCCACGAAACTGAACATGCTTACCGCCCTGACCACAGAGGCCGACATCCCCGCCAAAAAAGCGAACACCCATAGCAATAACACAGTAACGAGCAATTTTAAGGTTTTTCCTTTTGGAAGTCGCTCCAATGGACTCAATAGAAATTGAAGCAGCAATAATAAAATACCAATATGTAGTCCTGATACGGCCAAAATATGAACCGCCCCTGCGTTTTTATAGTCGTTGTAGGTTTGTTCCGAAAGATCATTGCGTTCTCCCAATAATAGCGCTTGAATAATGCTCAACTCCTTAGGGCCAAAGTGGGCCTCTTGTAGTTTCTTCTTGATTAAGTTTCGCAAATAAGCGGCTTTACCGTTTAGTGTTGAGGTTCCCTTTTTTAGGAGAAAGGCACCCTTCGACACGCGCAGTTGATGGTCGATACCCATCTGGGCCATATATGTTTTGTAGTTGAATTGATGCGGGTTCAAAGGGGGGCGAATTTCGGTAAGCTTTGAAAATATAAGCAACTCGTTATCGACTTCGAAGGCGGGTTGCAAACTGTCATTAACAAGGTTCAGCAAAATTTTTCCGGAAGCGATTTGTTGGTCTAACGCTTGTACCTTAACAATGTAACGGCTCGAAAAACGACTGGGCTTTAAGACATCGGTAACTTTAAGTCGCCATTCCTTTCGGTTTTGAAAATTGTGCTGTGAATAATGATCCGCAGTAGCTGTAGTATTTGACAATGAAATGGCCAAAACCCCGATACTAAATGATGTTAAAGCCACTATCAGACCAAATGAAATTGAATCGGGCCGCCTTTTTTTTAGGAATGCAAATACTAAAAACCCTAGACAAGCGAAAGTGAGCCCTAAAGGAATATACATTGGTAGATTGTCCCAGTTGCCAATTAAAACCCCCAAGATCAAAAAGATCGTAAGTTGAATAGGAATGAATCGTAAGAGCCGCATATTATAATACTCTGGTAGCCTTAACAAAAGCTTTGTGCCAATACCCTTCGCGTAGCGATGAGACAATTACGCCACGTGAGGAAGAGGAATGAATAAATTTAATCTCATCCTTTTCGACCGCCACCACCATACCGACATGGTTGATGCGTTTTGCCCTGCGACTTGTTTTGAAAAATAGCAGGTCTCCTTTGACCACATTCTTGATTTTCACCCGCCTGCCTTCTTCTGCCATATGATAGGAGGTTCGTGGTAGTTGAATATCGTTTTTCCCGAAAGCAACATATAGTAAGCCAGAGCAGTCCATTCCTTTTCTGGTAGTGCCCCCGAATTTATAACGAGTGCCAGAGAATTCGAGCGCCGAATTAATAATATGATCTGCTTGGGTTGTTTTTCCGGTGCGCTTTGGGGGGGTATCCTGATTGTTTTCTGAAACAACTTCTCTTTCTTGGGAGGCACTTACCGAAACTTTTCGTGTTTTGCTATAGGTTGTCTGTTTTTTGACCGTACCGCATCCAATCAAAGAGAATAGTAAGAATAACAGAAGTAGTTTGCGCATGCCAGAGGTGTAATCAAGATAGGGTGAAGTACTTTGGCTACCAAAATTAGAAAAAATATTTTGAAACCTACTATTCGGAGGTTTTGGCCTCGTCTAGGGCAAGTCGTAAATCCTTCACAATCGAGCTGGCTATTTTTTCACTTGCACCTGGTCCTCCTAACTTTTTGGCCAGTTCCTCGTATACTTGTAACTGATGCAAACGTTCGGGACCTTCCAGAATTTTAGCGAGTTCCAATCTGAGGTTTTGGGTGTTCAGCTTAGTTTGAATAAGCTCTGGAACAACTTCCTTGTCCATAATCAAATTGACCAAAGAAATGTATTTTAAAGTGATTATCCGCTTTGCGATTTGATAGGATACCCAGTTGGCCCGATAACAGACCACCTGCGGTACTTTAAAGAGTGCCGTTTCCAATGTGGCAGTACCACTGGTTACCAAAGCGGCATGTGATAGGTGCAAGAGTTCATAGGTTTTGTTCAGGACAAAACCCACATTCGGATTGTCTAGAAAAGGAGTGTAAAAATCCCGATCAAGACTAGGGGCTCCCGCAATTACGAACTCGTAATCCGGAAAGGCATTGACTACCGAGAGCATTAGGTGGAGCATTTTTTTGACTTCCTGTTTTCGGCTGCCCGGTAGCATGGCTACCAGCGGTTTTTCGCGGTCAAGATGGTTTTCTTTACGAAATTTTACGCTCTCTACTGGCTGTTTCGCCTCCAAGGCATCTACCAAGGGGTGGCCTACAAAATGCACCGGAAAATGATGCTTTTTCTCATAAAAGTCTTTTTCAAAAGGTAAGATCACGTACATGGTGTCGATATCCCTTTTTATTTTTTCAATGCGCTTTTCCCGAGAGGCCCAAATTTGAGGGGAGATATAATAATTGGTGCGATAGCCCAACGCTTTGGCCCATTTGGCAATGCGAAGGTTAAAACCAGAATAGTCAATAAAAATGAGTACGTCTGGATCAAAAGCTTGGATATCCCCTTTGCAAAATTTGATGTTCCTAAAAATAGCGCCAAGGTTCAAAAGCACTTCTAGAAACCCCATAAAGGCCATTTCTTTGTAATGTTTGGCCAAACTGCCCCCCGCTGCTTGCATTAGGTCACCTCCCCAGCAGCGTATAGCAGCATCTTGATCCTTGGCTTTGAGCGCCTTGATCAGGTTAGATCCATGCAGATCTCCAGATGCTTCTCCTGCGATGATGTAATACTTCATGAGAATGTTCAAGTATCAAGTTCAAATGTCAAGCGCAATTTTAGATTGCGCTAGTAGCGTCTTTTCTATATAGTAAATGTACTAAGCGCGTTGAATACGTACCTATGCTTAAAATATCTTATAATATAGAATCAGTAAAGCGGTTAACAAGGTAGCCATTAAAACACCTTTTGCACGTTGGTCTCTTTTAATTTTTAAGAATCCAAAAAAAGCGGCAAGGTTAAGAATGGCACCCAAGGCCAAAAGACTACCTACATGGCCTTGTTGTATGGCCGCCTCATAGGTTTCTTGAATACCAAACTCTGAAAACAATAAAATGTATAGCAGTGTTCCCAAGGTGTTGGCAATGAGACCAACTATAAAACCGATGAGGATTTCCTTTTTATTCATTTAAACTCCAGGTGTTGATTTGTTGTATGCTATGGTGGGCGGTAAGGTCGAATTGGGTAGGAACCAATGAAATGTAACCGTCGGCCAAAGCCCATTCATCTGTGTCTTCCCCTTTATCCAAAAGCTCAAATTCTCCCGTAAGCCAATAATAGTCTTTGCCCATAGGACTAGTCCGTTTATCGAACTTTTCTTTCCAATTTGCACGTGCCTGTCGACATACTTTGATTCCTTTGATCGCTTCCTCGGAAAGCTTGGGAATGTTTACATTGAGCACGACACCCTCCGGTATTCCGTTTTTGATGGCTTTTTTAACAATGGTTTGAATAAATTTTTTGGCCGGTTCAAAATCGGCTTTCCAACCATAGTCACATAATGAAAAACCAATCGCCGGTACCCCTTCGATACCCGCTTCGATTGCGGCACTCATGGTACCGGAATAGATTACATTGATCGAAGCGTTTGAACCGTGGTTGATACCACTGACGCAGATGTCCGGTTTACGCTTTAAAAGCTCCTGAAGCCCTAATTTAACGCAATCTGCCGGGGTGCCGCTACAGCTGTATTCCTCTTGGGCACCATCGGTTTCGTTGAGATGCATCCGTTTTAAATACAAGGTATTGTCTATGGTTATTGCATGCCCCATTCCTGATTGTGGACTATCGGGAGCAACGACAACTACGTCGCCAATTTCGCTCATAAATCGCACCAGGGAACGCAGCCCGGGGGCCGTTATTCCATCGTCATTGGTAACCAAAATCAAAGGTTTTGCCATACCGTATAATTTACTGCGCAAAAATACGTTTTTAAAAAGGATATGTCCATGATGCTGTTTAACAAAATATTTGATCTTCGCTTACAGGCGTGGCACGGTTTTTTCAGTATCTTAGGGAATTAGAAGTATTTTATAAATACTGTGACCCCCATTCATGGGTTACAGGCTTAAAAAATTGATCAATGAAAAGGAACTTGGCCTACGCTCTATTTGTAATGCTCATAGCGGTCGCTTCATGCAGCTTTACCAATCAATCAGCAGAAAATTTTGAAAATGATGACAAAGACAAGTTGTTGTTAGATTTGATAACCTATGTCTTGGAGAAGGGACATTACGAGCCCAAAACAATTAATGATGATTTCTCGGTAAGTGTCTTCGAAGATTTTATATCGGTACTAGACCCTACGAAACGTTATTTCTTGGAATCTGATATTAGGGATTTTGAGCAATACAAGTTTCAGATAGATGATCAAATAAAGAATACTGAAATTACCTTTTTTAATGTGGTCTATGAACGTTTGATGGAGCGTATGGAAGGAGCCAAAGCAGTTTATAAGGAGGTTTTGAGTGAACCCTTCGATTACGCGCAAAAAGAAACGATCAATATCGAATACGAGGATTTGACTTTTGCGGATTCTAAAAAAGATTTAAAAGAACGATGGAGAAAGCAGTTGAAGTACGCTACTTTAGGCACCTATGATTCTAAAATCACCATGGGTGAAAATATGAAAGATCTTTTTAAAGAAGGAGACGACAAAGAAGCTGAAAAACCAATGACTCCATTAGAAGCGGAAGTTGCTTCAAGAGAAGCTACGCAAAAGACGCTAGATGAGTTTTTCGACTTTGTAAACGACTTGGAGCGCAAGGATTGGTTCGTACAATACATCAATACTATTGTAGACGAGTTTGATCCACATACTTTTTATTTTGCGCCTGATGATAAAGAGAAGTTCGATATGAACATGTCGGGCAAGTTTGAAGGTATTGGAGCGCGGCTTCAGAAAAAACCTGAGGGAGCGAAAGTAGTCGAGGTTATTTCTGGTGGTCCGGTATGGCGTGATCAACGGTTAGAAGTAGGTGATCAAATCTTAAAAGTAGGACAGGCTGGGGAAGCGCCTATCAATATTGTAGGAATGCGTTTGGACGATGCCATTAAACTGATCAAAGGGCCACAAGGTACCGTAGTGGATCTTACCGTTCGGAAAGTAGACGGCTCGGTTGCTGTTATTTCCCTTACCCGAGATGTGGTTGAATTAGAAGAATCTTTTGCAAAATCGGCGAATATTATTAAAGGAGATACAAAATTTGGATTGATCAACCTTCCTAAGTTTTATGTAGATTTCGATGACTACAGTGAACGAAACGCTGCTACTGATGTGGCGAAAGAAGTAGAACGGTTAAAGCAAGAAGGTGCCGAAGGGCTTATTCTTGATCTTCGTGATAATGGCGGAGGGTCTTTGAAAACGGTTGTTGAAATGGCCGGCCTCTTCATTAAAGACGGCCCTATAGTGCAGGTGCAATCTTCAGGTCAGGTGAAAGAAGTATATGAGGACAAAGACGAACGCATTCAATGGGATGGCCCATTGGTTATTTTGGTGAATGAACTATCGGCCTCTGCCTCTGAGATTTTGGCGGCAGCTATGCAAGACTATAAAAGGGCGGTTGTCATCGGTAGCAAACAGACTTTTGGGAAAGGAACCGTTCAAAATGTACTTCCTTTAGATAATATAGTTCGGAGCAATGAACATGGAGATTTGGGCGCTATTAAATTAACTACCCAAAAATTCTATCGTATTAATGGAGGGTCTACCCAATTAGAAGGGGTAAAAAGTGATGTAGTCGTTCCAGACAAATATTCTTATATCGATTTAGGGGAACGCGATCAGGCAAATCCTTTAAAATGGGATAAAATTACCGCTGCAGATTATCGTTTGTGGGAAGGGTATATCGATTATGAGCAAACAGTAGCCAATAGTAAAAAACGGATTGCACAGAATGCGCAGATTAAGTTGATAGAAGAGAATGCCAAATGGCTAAAGTCCGAGCAAGATGAATTGGAGATATCTCTTAATTACGGGGATTATAAGGCGGAGGAAGCAAAGGATAAAGAAAAGCTTAACTATTTCAAAAAACTTTCGGAGTATGATAACAAATTATCATTTCGTTCGCTGAAATACGAAGAGGAGTTGTTTACCAAAGATTCGGTACTACGGGAAAAAAGAGATCGTTGGCATAAGAACTTGGCGAAAGATGTATATGTTGAAGAAGCTATTAATGTGTTACAAGATTTGAAAATCAATAACATTAAAAGAGGAAAATTGGCAAGCGTTAAAGGATAGCCTTTATTTCTATAAATCAAAACAACCCCCTTGATGCCGACATCAAGGGGGTTGTTTTTTTATGGTCGGAATCCGTTTTACTTTAATTTATTGGCATGCAGCTTGCGCAACTTAGAAAGTTTAGGGCCGATTACGGCACTGCAATAGCCTTGCGAGCTATTGTTGCGATAATAGTCCTGGTGATAGTCCTCTGCCTCATAAACAAGGCCCAATGGGCTTATCTCGGTCACGATCGCCCCGTCAAAGTAGGGCGCTACCTCTGTTGCTGTCTGCTCGGCCACCTCTTTTTGAACTTGATCATGATAATAGATGACAGACCTATACTGTGTTCCCACATCGGCGCCTTGGCGATTTAATGTAGTGGGGTCGTGGGTGGTCATAAATATTAATAAGATATCATGGTACGAAATGATACTAGCATCAAAGGTGATTTGTACGATTTCTGCGTGGCCCGTAAGTCCGGAACATATTTCACGATAGGTGGGTTTGCCCGGGGCGGTACCCCCAGTATATCCCGAAACTACTTTCTCCACTCCTTCTATTTCTTGAAAAACGGCTTCGGTACACCAAAAACAGCCACCGCCAACGGTAGCTACCTGCAATTTTTTATTGCTCATTGGTTTCTTTTTTCAGTTTGCAGTTTCATCGCGGCAGAGTTAATACAATAGCGTAGTCCGCTAGGTTCTGGGCCGTCGGGAAAAACATGGCCCAAATGGGCATCACAAGTATTGCAAAGCACTTCTACCCTGACCATACCAAAAGTCACATCTTTGATATACTGAATAGCATTTTCTTTGATAGGTTGGGTAAAGCTTGGCCAGCCTGTTCCTGATTCGAACTTAATGGTCGAATCGAACAAAGGGGTATCACAACAGATACAGTTATACTTTCCGGCCTCATGAATACCACAGAGTGCTCCTGTATGGGGTGCTTCCGTACCTTTTTTTCGAGTGACCCTAAATTCTTCGAGGCTTAGCAACTCGCCCCATTCCGCAGCTGTTTTTTCAACTCTACGGTCAGGTGTCGGATTTCCATTTATACTAAAACTGATAATATCTTTCCAAGTAATCATAGCTTAAATCAATTTTTCTTTTCCTGCAAGTTAGTTAATCGCAGTCTAGATTCCTTATCCCATTGGTCGAAATTTGGTGTTAAAACATACACGATAAAGCTCCTATGAATTCGCTACATTTGAGGCATGGTACGTGTAAATTCAAAACAACGAAATAAAACTATATACTCATTATTGATGATTGTTTGTGTCGTTGCTATTTGGGCATTTCAAAATTTTTATACGCCAGATACCTACGCTGTAGTTTCAGGTGAGGAAGGCGCTGCTACGCGAATACCAACCTACTTTATGCCGACATCTACAGCGGGGGCGGTTATTATGCATGAACACTTTACACTTTCGTATAGTGAGCCACATGAGCAAGCCGAATGGGTGGCCTATCTTCTTAAGAAAGAGCATTTGACTTATGATGATCGTAAACGACCTTACTTTATAGAAGACCCGAAGGTGCGAACCAAGTCGGCCGATTGGCGTAACTATAAAGGTTCGGGTTACGATCGGGGCCACTTATGCCCAGCGGGGGACCGTAGGTTTTCAGAGCAAGCTTACAACGAGACTTTTTATACGAGTAATATAAGTCCGCAAGACCGTGATTTTAACGCTGGGGTTTGGAACCGTTTGGAGCAACAGGTGCGCCGATGGGCTAAAAAAGAAGGCGTTTTATTTGTTGTTACCGGCGGAGTTTTATCAGATGGTCTTGATGAAATTGGCAGCGAAGATGTTACCGTTCCTAACTCCTACTATAAAATAATCGCCACGGGTACATCAGATGATATGAAAGTATTGGGCTTTTTGATGAAAGGAGAGGAAAGTACCAAACCCTTACAACAGTTTGCCGTTACTGTGGATGAAATTGAAAAGCGTACCGGAATCGATTTTTTTGAAGAATTACCTGATAAACTCGAAGCAGACTTAGAAAGCAGGGTAAGGATAGGGGAGTGGCAATTTTAGAAATCGGGTTTAAATCCCTTCTTTTAGTCTGTTCGTATCCAACTTTAGGAAAATAAATAAAAGTATGGTGAAGAACAGAAGGCCAGAGCCACCATAGCTAAAAAAGGGTAGTGGAATCCCAATGGTAGGAAGTACCCCAATGACCATTCCGATATTAATAAAATAGTGAATCAGGAGAATAGAAATTACTCCATACCCATACATTCGGCTAAAGCTGTTCTTTTGTCGTTCTGCGAGGTATACCAATCGCAATAACATTAGTGTAAATAGTAAAACTACCGTTGCAGTGCCAACAAACCCCCATTCTTCCCCTACCGTACTAAATATGTAATCGGTATGCTGTTCTGGTACAAAATCTCCCTTGGTACGGGTGCCTTCTAAGAAGCCTTTTCCGAAAAATCCGCCAGATTCAATGGCTTTCTCCGATTGATATGTATTGTATCCGATCGTTTTTCGAATTTGCTCTAGTTTTGCAGGGTCTTTCTCTAGGCGTAGCCAAAGACTAAACCTGTCGCGATGCCGTTGTTCAAAAACATTGTTAAATACAAAATTGACCGATAAGGAAAAAAGAATGGCGACTACCGCAAATGTAATCAAGGGTAAAACGGGTATTTTAAAACGTTTTTTCTTTAAAATAAAGAACATTACAATTAATAGGATAATAACAATGCTCACCCATGTAGTACCGAACATAAGGGTGGTTACAAAGACTAGCACGGCTAAAAATGCGATTCCCAGGTAGTAGAGCGGAAGTCCCTCTCTAAAGATTACAAAAGAAAGCGCAAAAAATACCAAGGCACTTCCGGGGTCTGGTTGCGGGACAATCAATATCGCAGGGATAAGAATAATCAAGAAAGAATAAAGCTGATCTTTTCTGCGTTTAATATCGGTTTGTATATCACTTAGATATTTTGCCAGGGCAAGTGCTGTGCCCACTTTTGCAAGTTCAGAAGGTTGCAGGTTGAAAAAACCAAGATCGTACCAAGAAGTGGCCCCGGCAATTGTTTTTCCAAAAATGAAAAGACCGAGCAATAATAGTATCGAAATGGTATAGAAAACACTTGAAAAACGTTCGAAAAAGCTTGCTTCCAAGGCAAGTATGACTACAATGGCTACAAAACTTGTGCCTATGAAAAAAAGTTGTTTGCCATGTAAGGCCGAGAAGTTAAAGACAGATGGTTCAGCATCGGTAAAGGTGCTTGAATAAATATTTAGCCATCCAATTGCTACCAACATAAGGTAAAACAGAACGGTAAGCCAATCGATTCGTTTGAGAATACTTTTACCAAGCACGCACGTTGATTTTAAATTCTTCCCCACTATAGGGCTTTGCGTATTCGTGTTCCAGCGTCTTTTCGAGCATTCGTTGCTCTAGATCGGTACGTGTAATTTTGCCTTTGATGTACTTTTCGATCATCAAAGACGCTATGTGACCTGCGTAGCGAGACCCATAATACCCATTTTCAATATACACTGCGATGGCTATTTTAGGATTGTCTACTGGCGCAAAGGCTACGAATACAGAATTGTCCGTCAGTTGTGTCTTTACCCCGTCTATTTTCATAAAGTTCTCGACGGTACCAGTTTTTCCTGCAATGGCTATGTCTGGTACTTGAACCCACCTTGCGGTACCATGATTATATACATCGGCCATCCCCTGTACAACAGGTTCAAAATGTTTCTTGTCGATAGTGGTATGTCTGGCCTCGGTAAATTGCGGATTATCGATATCCTTGCCTTCCACTTTTTTAAGAATGTGCGGGGTATAGAAATGCCCACGATTTGCAATTGCTGCCGTCATATTTGCCAATTGCAGGGGGGTTACCGCTACTTCTCCTTGTCCTATGGCATTAGAGTAGGTAGTGGAGGCCGACCAGCGCTTGGCGCCATACCATTTGTCGTACATGGCGCGGTTGGGGATACGACCTCGTCTTCCCGTATGCAAATCGGAACCGAGGTAGCCACCTAGGCCGAAGCTCTCCATGTGTTTTTCCCAAGCATCCATACCCTCTCCCATGGACGGGAAAACATCAAAAATTTTCCGGTACACACCCACAAAATATGCATTGCATGAATTATAAATTCCACTGTTCAAGTTACGGGTTCCGCCTCCGCAATGGCATCCTTTTTTGCTTCTGCCAATATAAAACCCGCCAGAGCAACCAATGCTTGTGCTAGGTGTAATGGCGCCTTCTTGCAGCGCTACTAAGGCATTGAGCGTTTTAAAAGGAGATCCAGGCGCCTTCTCGAATGAAATTGAGCGGTCGAACAGTGGCTTGGATATTGAATCGTAATGAAGTTTGCTATAATTGTGTGAGCGCTCCCTCCCTACCAGTAACGAAGGGTCATAGGTGGGGCCTGAAATCATAGACAGTATTTCGCCAGTGGCGGGTTCAATAGCTACAATACCACCATGTTTTCCGTGCATGAGGCGCTCCCCATACTCCTGTAAAACTTTATCGATGGTAATATGTATTTCTTTTCCCTGTTCGGGAAGTGTATCCAATTGGCCATCCTTATAGGGGCCAATGTCTCGGTTAAAACGATCTTTTTGAATATACTGTACACCTTTTCGCCCTCTTAGGATTTCTTCATAGACTTTTTCGATGCCGATTCGTCCGGTAAGCTCTCCTTGTTTAAAATAGGGGTTTCGAGCCAAATCGCGTTCGTTTACCTCACTAATATAACCAAGCACGTTGGCCGCACTGTTAGTGTCATAATAACGTAGGGATCTCTTTTGAATATAAAACCCCTTGTAATGCCGCATTTTTTCCTGTAGTCTGGCATAGTCTTGTTTGGAAAGTTGGGGTACCAAAACAGAGGGGAGCCTGGGAGAGTATATTCTTGCCTTTTTCAGTTCTTTGATAAATTTTTCCTTGGGTACTCCAAGAAGCGTACAAAACTCAAGCGTATCCAATGCGCGTACTTCCCTGGGAATAACCATTACATCATAGGCCGGGTCATTACCTACCAACAACTTTCCGTTGCGATCATAGATATAGCCTCGCTCGGGATAATCATAAATCGCTTTTATCGCAGGGTCCTCCATGACCTGGTCAGGTGAAAAACTGAAAATTTGAAGATAGCTGAGCCTACCGAGAAAAGTAATTCCGATGATAACGATGATAGAGGAAAGTAATATCTTTTTCATTCTTTTTTGGCGCTAAAAAGAGAATTGAACAATAGGCACAAAACGATAGAGGCCGCCCCTATGGCGACTACTTTTTTCAAAATCAACAGTATGTTTGCAAAGCTGAATATTTCTAATGTAAAGAACACTGTATGATGTACTATTATTAATAACGCCAAAAATGTAAATTGTTGTGCCCTAGTACTATTAGAAAGTCGAAAACTTTGAAATTCAATATTAACCCCAAAAACAAATCGCATGATCGCGGGGCGTATATAAGCGATTGTTACTGTCGAAGCTGAATGAATTGCCATAGTGTCCGAAAATAGATCGATAAAAAATCCTAGCAGAAAACTAAGTCCAATAAAGGCGGCCCTGTTTTCGTTTACCGGAAACCAGTACAGAAAAAGAATGTAGACCATTGGATTAATGAAACCAAAGAAGTTAAGTCGGTTAAAAACCAACACCTGTACCAATATTAGCAGTACAAATCGAATGATATTTACAAAGTAATTATTGTTCATTGATGGTTTCTGCTTCGAGTTCTAAAATTTCCTCCCGATCATTGTTTTGTACGATATATACATTTTTAATATTGGTCATATCATTAAATAAACGTACATCTATTTGATAAAAACTGTTCGAGGTATCCAAATCAAATTTTTGTATCGTTCCTATTGGGATATCTCCCGGAAAAATACTGCTCATTCCTCCAGTAACAATGGTATCCCCTACCGTAAGAGGTACAAGACGAGGAATGTCTACTAACTGAACCACATTATAACGCTGCGCGTTCCAGACCAAGGAGCCAAAATGCGCCGTATTTTTTAGTTTGGCATTTATGGTCGACTTTTCATTTAAAATACTTTGTACCGAGGAATAATTGCCCGAGGTATTTTCAACGATTCCCAAAATACCCTTCTCGGTAATGACGCCCATATCTGGCAGTACACTGTCTTTTTCTCCCTGGTTGATCGTAATATAATTTCTTGGTTCGGCATAACTGTTCTTGATTACTTGCCCTGTGGTAATAGTATAAACTGATTGGGTAGAATCTAAGGCCGACACATTTTGCGTTTCGCGGTTAAAGAGCAACTTCCGAAGTTGTTTGTTCTCCTCTACTAGCTTTGCATTTTCTTCAGAAAGCCCAAAATAAGTTGAAAAACCATTGAAAGTTTCATAAACAGAGCCGGTAATCCAATTGCTTGAATTGAAAAAACGCGATTGATGATATGAATGTGACTGCACAGTAAAGCCTAATGCAATAAATAACAAGAATAGATAGAGTAGGAAATTCTTGTTCCGTATTACAAAATTAATGATCTGTTGCATTCACTCGCTAATTTAGCTGCTTGCTATCGTCTGGAATCTAGTTGGTTTGAAGTTACGGGCATACAGGCCTCGTTTATAGACACTATTATTTTCGTCTTTTCCTCGAAATCTTATTTGATAAGGATACTCTTATAACGATCTAAGTTTTTAAGGGCAATTCCGGTACCTCTAACAACGGCCCGTAACGGATCTTCTGCAATATATACAGGGAGATCGGTTTTTTGGGAAAGCCTTCTATCGAGTCCACGCAGCATTGAACCGCCACCAGCAAGATAAATACCTGTATTGTAGATATCCGCTGCAAGTTCTGGAGGTGTTTGTGACAAGGTCTCCATAACAGCATCTTCTACACGAAGAATCGATTTGTCGAGGGCCTTCGCAATTTCTCGGTACGAAATCTGTACCTGTTTTGGTTTTCCGGTCAATAAATCACGTCCTTGGACCGATTTTTCATCTGGCGGATTCTGAAGGTCTTCAGTAGCCGAACCAATTTCAATTTTTATATTTTCTGCTGTACTTTCCCCAACATATAAGTTGTGTTGGGTACGCATATAGTAAATGATGTCGTTTGTAAACACGTCACCTGCAATTTTCACAGATTTATCACAAACGATACCACCTAGTGCAATTACTGCAATTTCGGTAGTACCACCACCTATATCCACGATCATGTTTCCTTTTGGCTGCATAATGTCCAAGCCAATACCGATAGCCGCTGCCATAGGCTCATGTATCAAGTATACTTCTTTACCATTTACACGTTCAGCAGATTCTTTTACAGCACGCATTTCAACTTCGGTAATTCCGGAAGGTATGCAGATGACCATTCGCAATGCAGGAGGGAACCATTTCTTCTTTAAGGCAGGGATATTTTTGATGAACATATTGATCATCTTTTCCGAAGCATCAAAATCGGCGATCACCCCATCTTTCAAAGGTCGGATCGTCTTAATGTTTTCATGGGTCTTGCCCTGCATCATATTGGCTTCTTTGCCAACTGCAATGATTTTGCCCGAAATTCGGTCACGGGCAACTATAGACGGACTGTCGACGACGACTTTGTCCATGTGGATGATGAGGGTGTTCGCAGTTCCTAGGTCGATTGCGATTTCCTCGGTCAAGAAATCAAAAAATCCCATTTTTAATTCGTTTGGTTATGTTACAAGTTAGAGTGGGGTGTAACGTATCGTAAAAGTAGTGAAATTAATGCTTAAAATGACGGGTGCCCGTCATAACCATCGCAACATCATTTTCATTACAATAGTCGATACTTAATTGGTCTTTTATAGACCCGCCCGGCTGTATAACGCTCGAAATGCCATTTTTATGCGAAATTTCTACACAATCTGGAAATGGGAAAAAAGCATCGCTCGCCATCACCGCTCCTTTAAGGTCAAAATTGAATGACTTTGCTTTGTTAATTGCTTGGTTTAGTGCATCTACACGAGATGTTTGCCCGGTACCACTGGCGCATAACTGTCGGTTTTTTGCCAAAACAATAGTGTTCGATTTGGTGTGCTTACAGAGTTTCGAAGCGAAGATTAAATCTTCGAGCTCTTCCTTCGTCGGTTCCTTATCGGTCACATATTGCAATTCGGCCACTGTATCGGTTTTGTAATCTTTATCCTGAACCAATACCCCGTTCAAACAAGTTCGAACAATGGTATCTGGAAGCGTAACCTCATTTTGAATTAGGATGATCCTATTTTTCTTTCCTTTTAAAGTTTCGAGTGCCTCTTCCGAGTAGCTTGGCGCAATCACCACCTCACAAAACAATTGATGAATTTCTAAGGCGGTCGGGTTGTCTATTTCTACATTGCTAATAAGAATCCCGCCAAAGGCCGATACCGGATCGCCTGCCAAGGCATCTACATAGGCTTGGTGAATAGAGTTGCGAGTGGCAAGGCCACAGGCATTGTTGTGTTTTAAA
Source organism: uncultured Flavobacteriaceae bacterium (assembly GCA_938010765.1). GTDB lineage: Bacteria > Bacteroidota > Bacteroidia > Flavobacteriales > Flavobacteriaceae > Pelagihabitans. The sequence continues at coordinate 28,899 of CALLVX010000087.1, forward strand.
ATGGCAAAGGTGGGGGCGTCTTTCCTAAATTCATTCATTAACAGTACAGCGGCATCTACATCGAGTAAATTATTATAAGACAATTCCTTGCCGTGCAATTTTGAAAACATCGCCTCAAAATTTCCAAAGAAAAAACCTTTTTGATGTGGGTTTTCGCCGTATCGTAATACTTTTCCTTTCGTCTCGCTTATTTTTAACACAGCCTCGGCATGATCTTTATTGAAGTAGTTAAAAATGGCTGTATCGTAATGGGAAGAAACATTGAACGATTTTGCCGCAAATCGCTTGCGATTTTCCAAGGTGGTACTCCCATTTCCATTAGATATAACAGTTAGGAAATCACTATAATCTTCCATAGAAGATACGCAGAGCACGTCTTTATAATTTTTAGCGGCGGCGCGAATCAATGAGATGCCACCTATATCTATTTTTTCAATAATGTCTTGTTCCGAAGCACCGCTGGCCACTGTCTTTTCAAAAGGGTAGAGGTCAACGATCACAATATCTAACTGAGGAATCTCGAACTCTTCTAATTGCGCAACATCGCCCTCGTGGTCTTGTCGGTTTAAGATACCCCCGAATACTTTTGGGTGCAAGGTTTTTACCCTTCCTCCTAAAATTGAAGGGTAGCTGGTTACCTCTTCTACGGGAACAACATCAATTCCAAGATCTTTGATAAATTTTTCGGTTCCCCCGGTCGAATAGATAGTAATGCCAAGTTCATCGAACTTTCTGACAATTGGTTCCAATCCGTCTTTGTGGAAAACAGAAATTAAGGCTGAAGTAGCTTTTTTAGTACTCATTTTACTGCGTGTAATTTGTGGGTTAAGAGACACGCAAAAGTACCTTTTTTAAAAGCAAAACTAAGAGGAGGTTATCAACAAAACCCAGAAAGTTTTGAACGATGTGAAGGGGGCTCACGGGCTTTTCTCCCGAGTGGGCATAAAGCGGTTTTGATCCCGTGGGAAGTGCTTATACCATTATTTTGGCCACTTCGTTATTTACAAACTCTAAAAAACGTTCATCTTCTTTGGTGAAGGCATCGGGGGTATCACTGTCAATATCTATTTGTCCTATATTTTCCCCTTTCAAGAATAACGGCACAACGATCTCTGACTGTACGCTTATACTACAGGCGATATAGTTGTCTTGTGCTTGTACATCGGGTACCACGAAATTTTCGTTGGATACTGCTACCTGTCCGCAAATGCCTTTCCCGAAGGGTATGATCGTATGGTCTGTCGGCGCCCCGGCATAGGGGCCTAGTTTTAATTCTTCCCTGTCGCCGTTTCTGAAATAGAAACCTACCCAATTATAGGTTTCCAACTCCTTTTTGAGAAACTCGCAAAGTGCTTGTAAGCGTTCCTCTACCGATGAATCGGTTTGAGAGAGAAGGGTCGTGATCTGAGGGCGAAGGGTACTGAACATCTGAATATAATTTGAACAAAAATAATTATTTTCCCGCTTTGAAAATAGCCGCGCTCATAGATTTTGCAAAAGCGGTATCGGGAAAATTGATGCCATAAAAAAAAGGGATGTTTCACAACATCCCTTTTAGTAATCTTATAAATTTTAATTTATTAAGGCTGAATCTTTACATCGAATTCGATAAAATCGGTATTTCCAAAACCAGGTTGAATGGCCGTGATTTTTATCAAACCTTTCTTACCATAATTGTCAACGAACTCGATTACGTTGCCAACGGCTAAATTGGTAATCTTCTGTGCTCCTGAACTGCTAATGTTATCTAAATCTCCAGATAGTGTAACACCATCAAACATAGCTGCATCCATAGTAGAAACTCCAAAAAATGCTTCATTCAAGGTTTCTGTTGCAGCATCTTCTTCATCTGCACCGGGTTCAAGGCCCTGAACAGGAAAGCCAAAAGAGGCATCATATTGGGCCGTAGAGGCAAAAGATGCATTATCATCGGCAGAGACACCTGAGGCACCGTAGTAGTAACCAAAATCCCAGAAGGCTCTGAATTCGGGACCTACATTTATCTTGTACACGGTTTCGTTTAAAAGAGAGAAGAACGTTTCGGTATTTCCATTTACATCTGGCGCGAATAATTTAACACCGGCAAATTCCCGTACCGAGGCAGCCGGGTTGGTTCCGGTACCGATGGTAACCGTAATGGTTCCTACCCCAAGGGCAAGTCGCTTGCTGGCATCTCTAAAATCTCCTTTTCCCTTCGTGGTCCAAAAACTGTATACTATAGACCCATTGTCTATATTCGGAACGGGAAGTTCAAATGTAAAATCAATTTCTTTTTTAGTAGCACCATCCAAGTCGATGGATCCATCTGCCTTTAAAGCCTTCGTTAAATCGGCACTGGTCAGATCAAAACTGTTGAATGGCATATCACCCTGTCCTGAGATGTTCTGGGTAATGTACATTCTACGTTGCGTAATATCGGTAGAGGTGAAAATTACTCTCCCGGGAACCGTAGTGCCTACTTCGCCGCTAGAAGAAGCGGTGGTTATATTGCTTGAAATATCTCCTTCGTTAAAAACGATGGTGGCTACCGTTGGTGTAGTGGGGTCGTCACCTTGGTCCGGAACATCCGGAGTTTCGAAAATATTACCATCGTCCGAGGAACAACTGGCGATAAATAAGGTTAATGACAAGGCCACCAAAGCTGTTTTCATGGTGGATTTTAAATAGTTTTTCATAAGTTTTACAATTAATGGATAATGTTAGTATGTTGGTCTAACGGTTTTGTAGGTTGTTTCGTATGCTAAAGTTCTTTTTTTTTAAAATATGAGTTATGAGTACGGTATGCTACTTTGAGAGTTGATAACTGCCAATAAATTCATTTTTAGGAAATGGGTGATAGGCTTATTTTTACGAGAGTGGATATATCCGGGAACTAATCTTTTACAAGATTGCGGCCAATAAGCCAAAGAAACACTATGCTATGAACAAAATTTATGGAATCGTACTGATCGGGTTGGCAATGCTTGGGTGCAAAGAAAAGACAATTGAAAAACCAACCTTTATAGAAAAGGTAGTGTTCAATCAAGATTTGAAGGATGAGCTAAAAAGGATGGAAAAAGTAGATCAAATTGCTGCCTATATTCCGCAAGGCGAATACACCAAGATGTCGGAAAAAGAATGGACTTCATTTAAGGATAGTGTGTTTGCCACACATCAAAAACGGGTCGAGGAAATTTTTAATGAAGTTGGTTTTGTTGGGTATGATCAGGCAGGGAAAGAGGGTTCCGATAACTTTTGGGTGCTGGTGCAACATGCAGACCATAAACCTGAATTTCAAAAAAAAGTTTTAGAGAAAATGAAGGTACAGGTCGATCGTGGCAATGCAACGGCTGAATATTACGGATATTTGGTAGACAGGGTGCAAATAAATACCGGAGAAGAACAGCTGTATGGAACACAATTCGAATACAACGAATTCGGACAGGCATTTCCCAAAAATATATCGGATACGACCGGAATCAACGCCAGAAGAATTTCGTTGGGACTAACACCTATGATCGAACGAATGAATGAAATGACCTTGTTTCACTTTCAGATGAACAAAGAACATTTTGCGGAAAAAGGAATAACGGAGCCGAAATTGTACACGACCGATTAATACTAGTAAGAGCCCTAAAAAATAGAGCGATAAATGGTCCGTTTTAAAAAAACGGCGCTGTACTAATCCGAAAAATCAGTATCTTTTAAAGGCACCGCTTCATTCAAAATACTGTTGTATGGCATTAAAAAAATGACCAATGAGAACCTCCTTGCTAGTATTATTTTTGCTGTATTTCTTAGTGGGATGCGCTGAGGAGAAATTAACGCATCAACAGAGTGTTACCACCTATTTCAATGCCAGAGATACCGGTAATTATCACGAATTAAAAACAGTTGTAGCCGATAGTATCACCATTGTTGCGGGAGATTTCGTTATGCCATACGCCCCTGATACTTTTTATGAACAATTTAAATGGGACTCCGTATTTCAACCGTCGTATGAAATAGTTGATCTGGTAGAAATAGACGATGAGATCGTTGCGACCGTAACTTTAAATTCCATTCGTAATGCCTTTTTAAAAAACGCCGGGATGACATGTCGGTACAAAATCTCCTTCGCTTACAGAAAAATCTCAAAAATCGAAGAATTGGAATGCAAGGGTGCTGATTGGAATATTTGGCAAAAAGAGCGGGATTCTTTGGTGAATTGGATCAAGAAAAAGCACCCTGAACTCGATGGTTTTATTCATAATATGACAATGAGTGGTGCGCTAAATTATCTAAAGGCGATCGAGTTGTACAAAAAAGCTAAAAACGACCTGTAAACACGCCTTATGAAAAACGCTGGCAACCCTTCTAAGTTCAAACTAACCACATAATTCCCTTAAATCCCAAAATACTAGCGTTGCCTTTCAGAACGTTAAAGAGTTGTAAAGAAATTTTGAGCGATCTATTATTTCGTATTTTTACACCGATGAAGGTATATTTTCACAGACTGTTATCTGTTGCAATGGCACTGTTGTTGTTGGCTTCCACTACTTCGTGGAAAGTTGACAAACACTATTGTATGGGGCATTTGGTAGATTTGGCATTTTTTACCGATGCCAAAGGTTGTGGTATGGATGAGATGGCCGTGGAAGGTTCAGTAATGACTTGTTGCGACAGTGAAACGGTGATTATTGATGCCCAGGACGACTTAAGCTTCTCCTTGGAAGAGAACGATTTGGCCTCGCCAGTATTTTTGGTTGCATTTCTACATTCTTATAAAGTTGTTTTTCAGGTTCTTGAAAAACGGTTAGTACCTCATGAAGTATATCCACCACCTTTACTAGTCAAGGATATTCAGCTGTTAGATCAAGTGTTCCTTATTTGAATAGTATTTTTTGATTTGTCCCGACAAACTCGGAAAGCTATTGAGGTGTGTTCAATAGGCAAATTGATACAATTCTCATCTTCAAGAGAATGAAATACTGGTAATATCACAAGATGAAACAAACATATTCGATCGGCGGAATGACCTGCATGGGTTGTGTTACTGCCGTAAGTGGAAAACTGGCTGCAGTAGCCGGTATCGATCAGGTAGCTATAAGCCTTGAGAAGGAAGAAGCCACGCTGTCAATGAAACGCCCGGTGGCTTTGGTCGAGCTGAAAGCTGCTTTGAATGGTAAATACACCATTTGGGAGCGGCCGGCAACGCAAGAAAGGGTAAAGCTTGCAAATCGTACCAAGGAGCCTTCTAAGATACAACAGCTAAGACCATTGCTGTTGATTTTTGCCTATCTCTTTTCAGCCTCTTTTCTGCTGCATTTTAAGCAATGGGATATGAAGGAGGCCATGCTCGATTTTATGGGGTTGTTTTACATTGTTTTTAGCTTTTTTAAGCTGTTGGATCTAAAAGGTTTTCCTGCAAGCTTTCGAATGTACGATCCCTTGGCGAAAGTGGTTCCAGGGTATGCATGGGTGTACCCTTTTCTAGAGTTGGCGCTGGGGTTATTATTTCTGTTTCGATTTCAGGTTGAATTGGCCCTTATCATCACTATTGTGGTGTTGGGTATTACAACTATTGGTGTTGCCAGAACGCTTTTGGATAAAAAGAAGATTCAGTGTGCTTGCCTTGGTACGGCGCTAAAACTGCCGATGACAGAGGCTACACTGATCGAAAATTCTATCATGTTGACCATGGCCGCAGTGCTCTTGAGTCAATTTATATTCTAAAAAAAAAATAACGAGGCGATCCAATGGTGTTTTAGGGCAGTTGGATTGCACTTACGATAAAGAAACAAATGAAATTATATATAGCAATAATCCTCACATTGTTGTTTTCAGTACCAATGCTTTCACAGGATAAAGTGGATGGTATGGTCATGGAAGCGAATTCGGTAGGTAAGCATATAGGGCTTTCGGGAGCTAATGTGTATTGGATGAACTCCCAGATCGGGACGGTTACCAATGAAGAAGGGCTTTTTGCCATCCCGTATAGCAAGGAGTACAGGAAATTGATCATCAGTTTTGTAGGTTTTGAATCGGATACATTGACTATCAACGAGCCGAAAACGATCCATCATTCACTACAACCCTCCAATGAATTGGATGAAGTGGTAGTAGCACAAAAGAAAGAAGCCGTAAAAAAAGCCTATTTCAGTGCCCAAAATGTGATTACTGTGAACAGTGCAGAACTTTTAAAGGCGGCATGCTGCAACCTCTCAGAAAGTTTTGAGACCAACCCGGCCATCGATGTCAACTTTTCAGATGCGCTGACAGGAACAAAACAGATTCAAATGCTCGGGCTAACCAGTCCTTATTTGTTGATTACTCAAGAGAACATTCCAATGGTGCGAGGGGCTTCGCAAGCATTTGGGTTAACCTTTACCCCGGGTACCTGGGTAGAGAGTATTCAAATTACCAAAGGCGCAGGGAGCGTCGTGAATGGCTATGAAAGTATCTCGGGGCAAATCAATACAGAGTTGGTAAAACCGTTAACGGATAAAAGCCTATTTGTAAACGGGTATGCCAACAGAAATGGACGGTTAGAGCTCAATACCCATTTTAATCGAAAATTAACCGATAAACTAAGTATGGGTTTTTATATTCATGGAAATCGAAGAGACGCAAAAGAAGATCGCAACGATGATGGTTTTTTAGATGCACCCTTGGCCAATCAACTAAATGTAATGAACCGCTGGCAATACCAAAACCCGGAAACAGGATGGGTCAGTTTTATTAATTTTCGATTCTTAAATGACGAAAAACAAGTAGGACAAGTAAATTTTAACCCTGAAAAAGATCGCTTCACTACAAATTCATGGGGTAGCGAAATAAATACCCGTAGGTTCGATTCCTCTATTAAACTGGGCTATGTTTTTCCTGAATTACCCTTTCAGAGTGTTGGGTTTCAAGCTTCTTATAGCAAACACAAACAAGATTCCTATTACGGTTTTAGAGCATATGATATTGAGCATGAGAGCATGTACTCTAACCTTATTTTTAATTCGATCATAGGGAATACCCGAAGTAAATTCAAAACGGGCATTACTTTGGCGTACGATGGCTATGAAGAAGTGGTAAATACGCAAGATTTTGATAGAAAAGATAATTCAATAGGGGCCTTTTTCGAGTATAGTTATGAAGACCTTGAGAAAATTAGCCTTACTGCCGGTGTTCGGGTCGATACCCACAACCGTCTGGGAACATTTATTACACCACGGTTGCACGTGCGGTATACACCTTGGGAAAAGGCAAGCCTTCGCGGCTCATTCGGACGCGGTAAAAGAGCGGCGAATATTTTTGCAGAAAATCAGCAATTGTTTGCCTCTTCTAGAAGTATTCAAATTGTTGATGCCGGAGGTTCGATCTATGGTTTGGACCCTGAAGACGCCTGGAATTATGGGGTTAGTTTTTTGCAGGGCTTTACATTTTTGGAACGCCCGGGAAATATCACCTTCGACTTTTACAGAACTGATTTTAGAAACCAAGTTGTGGTAGATTGGGAGAACCCACGAGCGGTTTTCTTCTTCAATTTAGAGGGGAAAAGTTTCGCCAACAGTTTTCAGATCGAGCTGAACCATGAAATTCTGAATAATCTAGAGTTCCGTACCGCCTATAAATATTATAACGTAAAAACTGACTACCGTTCGGGTAGTCTGCAGAAACCTTTATTGGCACCACACCGCTTTTTTGCAAATTTGGGATATGAAACCGAATCCAAAGAGAACGGAGCGCAATGGCGATTTGATTATACCTTGCATACCCTAGGCGAACAGCGGTTGCCGAATACCGACGTGAATCCGCCCGAATTCAGGCTTGGGGAATTTACCAAGGGCTATAGTTTAATGAATGCACAAGTAACCAAGGTTTTTTCAAAGGCTTTTGAAGTGTACGTCGGAGGAGAAAATTTAACTAATTTTAGACAAATGAACCCTGTTTTAAGTGCCGATGACCCGTTTGGCGCAAATTTTGATACGAGTATTGTATACGCCCCTATTATGGGAAGGATGTTTTACGGGGGATTTAGATTTAGTCTATAAAATAAAATTGAAACAAATGAAAAAAATAATATTTGGAATTTTGGTACTATTCTGTTCTGCAGCACTAGTTGCTCAAGAAAAGAATAAAAAAATAGCTTTTGAGGTAGACGGTGTCTGTGAAATGTGTAAAATACGCATTGAAAAGGCAGCATTGGGCGTTCCCGGTGTTAAATATGCGCTCTGGGATATTCCTTCGCACCAATTGTCGCTGATCGTTGACGAACGGAAAACGAATCCCATGAAAATAAAATCGGCATTGGTCGCCGTTGGGCATGATACCAAAGAATTAAAGGCGAGCCAAGAGGCTTATGATTCGGTACATCCATGCTGCAAATACAGGGATGGTGATTTAGAGGATAGCGAGCATCATTAAATAGGATTACCAATCGGATAAAAAATGTCTCCTAATTTAGGGGGCGTTTTTTTTATAGATAGGGCAAATAATTTCATTGGAAAGGGTTTGATTTTTATCTTCCGTCTTACTATAAAATCAGAAAGGTTCATCGGTATTTAGGGCTATTTCTAGGGATAAAATTTTGGTTGTGAACGGTGAGCGGCTTGTATTTTTAGTTGGACGTATATCGATGAAATTCATGGAGACCATTTTCGTGCAGCCACGCAAGTACCGCTGGTTTTTGACAGTTTGGTGAGCCCGACCTCTATAACGTATACATTAAAGATTAGTTCATTAGAATTACGAGACATTGGTAGTGTACCGCATTACTGGATCAAGGAAGAAGTGCTGGCCAATGCCAGGACCGGCATGGTTAGAGCTGGTATCTCGAAAGAAGAAGCTTCGCAGGTGGCTGAGAAAAATACGCGTTCCTGATTTAAAGGTGACAGAAATTGTCCGTATAGATTCGGTCGGGAAGCACAGTGAATACCGTGGAAGACCGCTCCCTGCCTATGCATTCTCATACGAATCTTGAGAAAATGTAAAAGCCTATGTTTCAAGGGCCGATGATTCGTTTCAAACGGTGCGACATCGCGATTGGCGTTGGTTCTACTTTTTATGGATGACCCATACGATGGATTATAAGGGAAGAGACGATTTTAATACCATCCTTTTACGTGTATTCTCCTTATTGGGTTTCATTAACGTGCTTAGCGGTTTTGCGCTTTGGTATGTAAGTTCATCTACCTTGCGAAAACTACAAAAGCCAAATTCTTAAGTTGTTCCTAAGCCTAATCTTTCAATAGTTGCTTCACTTGTAAGGTTTTAGGTTTTTTTCGCACTAAAAAGGCATAGCTATGAAATAACCGCTTGTGCGTTCGGTAATATTTTTATTTTTTGGTATTCTTTCTCTGGGACAATTGTCTGCACAGACCTGTTGTTCAGGCGGTGTGCCGCTATCGAATAATCTTGGTTTGCCCAATGAAGGAAAAGGTTCTTTTATAGTAGGTTTAAATTACGACTACAATCATCTGAATACCCTGAATGCCGGTACCGAAAAATTAGATGATGACTCGCGATCGCGTAACACGAATTCGATACTCTTGAATGCGGGGTATGCAATAGATGAACGCCTATCTGTCGAGGCCCTGTTTACATGGGTGAACCAAACACGTACCATTCGTCAATTTGGCAATGAAAGTTTTACGGAGACCCGTGGCATAGGGGATGCAGTTTTCTTGATAAAATATGCATTTCCCGAATTATTGGGAATCGGTACCATATTGAATTTAGGACTAGGAACAAAAGCACCTTTTGGAAAGTCAAATTTGACTTCGGAAGAGGGGTTTCAATTAACCGCCGATTTGCAGCCCGGTAGTGGTGCATGGGATATTCTGGGGTGGACATCTATCTCTAAAAAACTTGGATTTCGACCTTCGGCGACCGCTTCGGGAAGTATTACGTATCGCCTTACAGCCAAGAACAATTCGTACCTGAATGATTCTTCGGTCTACGAATTCGGGGATGTTTTACAGGCAAATGTGGGGTATACCGATCAATTTTTGTTGTTCAATACGGTAGTGGACCCCGGCCTTATTCTGAAGTACAGAAAGGCTTTTGCAGATCAAATAGATGGCTCTGACCTTCCTAATACGGGAGGGCAATGGGTGTTTGTACGCCCAGAATTGGCGGCACAACTCTCTAAAAACATGAAGTTGCTTACGAGACTAGAACTTCCAATTTATAGTAAGGTCGTCGGTACCCAATTAACACCCACGCTTCGGTTTACTGCCGGAATCTCGTATACATTTATTAAAAATAATATAACCCTTGTAAATTAGATGATCATGAAAAACCAATTGTTGATTCTTAGTACAGCGTTATTTTTTAGTGCCTGCAGTTCTTCCAGCACGCAAGAAACGACCGTTGACCCCGAAGAAGTAGTAAACAACTCAACAGAATGGAGCATTCCTATAGAAGATGTACTAGACGGTGGTCCGGGGAGAGATGGTATTCCGGCGCTGGAAAATCCGAGTTTCGTAAATGCCGACCAATCGGCAATTTTGCTCGATTCTGATTTGGTCATTGGCTATAAAAATGGGAACGATGTGCGCGCCTACCAGCATATCGTTTTGGATTGGCACGAAATAGTGAACGACAATATTGGGTCGGAGTCCTTGGCTGTTGTCTATTGCCCATTAACAGGCACGGGTATTGGGTGGAATCGCATTATTGATGGGAAAGAAACTTCTTTTGGTGTTTCGGGCCTGTTGTACCAAACCAATTTGGTGCCATTTGATAGGGCCACCAAAAGCAATTGGTCGCAGTTATTGAACGAGGCTGTAAATGGATCGCTGATTGGAAAAAAAGCCGAGTTGATTACACTGTTCGAGACAGATTGGAAGACTTGGAAAACCATGTATCCAGAAACGAAAATTTTAAATTTAAACACGGGCTTTTCGCGAACTTATGGTGTATACCCTTATGTAGATTACCGTACCAATAACGACTTTTTTATTTTTCCCACCCCGAAAGACGACCGGCTTCCTTCTAAAGAACGGGTACTTGCAATTCTAGATGGGGAAAAGGCAAAAGCCTATCGTTTTAGCGATTTCAAAACAACCAATCTTATTAATGATAGCTTTAATGGTAAGTTCTATCTAGTGGTAGGCAATGAGAACTTTATGATGGCCTATAAATTGTCGGCTGCGCAAGATGCCGATAATTTTGAGTACGTCTTCAATGGAAACTCAGGGACGGTCGTACAAGGTGATGACGGTACCCAATACGATATCTTTGGCAGTGTTGTGAGCGGTCCCGGCACCAATGCTTTGGAACCCGCCACAGCGCTTATGGGGTATTGGTTCTCGTTCCCCGCATTCTACGATACTGAACTCTATAGTAACTAACACGGGTAACCCCCTCTTCTTAGTGGGGTAAATAGCTTTGATAGGGTAAACAAGGACAGTAGATTTTATAGGAAGTTGTTTTATTTCTCAAATATGCTGCTGAAGTGATTTAAACTTTTTCCATTCGCTAAAAAATTGCTCTTTTCTACCCATTTATTGTCTTTTTTCCTTCCATAACTCTGCTATGCAACTCAAAAAAGCCTTCAAATAGTCAAAAAACATCTAATTTTCGCCAGAAAGCAAAAAGTTTAAATCACTTCACTGTATAGATAGCTTGTTTGGTATTTGCAGTAACTATTTTCTTTCCGAAATTGGGGGTAAAGCCCCTTTTTCCATACTTTAATAATGAGTACCCCTACATTTTGCCAGTTACACAGTTCATAAGTAGACTTCTATACATCACCTGCCTTCAATAATAGAAAACTTTAAAAAAGGTTTTTAGCGTGTATGTAAGCTATATTAGACCTTATTTAGCAAGCAAATATTAAATAGATAAAACAAGAATTCATGGGTGACATTGCTAAAGCCAAACGGATAATTAATATAGCAAAAAGAACCGGTAAGCTTCTTAATTTGAGCAATTTGGAATTGACCGGTGATGATATTGCCACTTTATTGCCAACAATCAAGGAGAGCATGCCCAATCTTGAAAAACTTGATTTAGGAAATAATAGAATAGCTGAACTACCACCCGAAATAGGGGGCCTTACGAATCTTAAAGAACTTAGATTAGCTAAAAACGAACTAACTAAAGTGCCTCCCGAAATTGGGAATCTAAAAGCGCTAGAGAACCTGTTCTTGAAAGGTAACCGACTAGCAACGGTGCCTCCCGAAATTGGGAACCTTACGAATCTTAGATTGTTAGGCTTAAGTGCAAACAAGCTCACTACCCTCCCTACCGAAATTGGGAACCTTAAAAAACTTGAAACATTCGGTGTGGCTGATAACGAGCTCACAACTCTCCTCCCCGAAATAAAGGAGCTTGAAAAGCTTACGACTTTATATGCAAATAATAACAAACTCACAACTCTTCCCCCTGAAATTGGGTCTCTAAAAGCGCTAGAGAAACTGTATTTGGGAAAAAACCAACTGGCAACGGTACCTCCCGAAATTGGGAACCTTACGAATCTTAAGGTATTCTTTGTTGGGGAAAACCAATTTTCACATATACCTAAGGAAGTAATTGCGTTTGAGCAACTGGAATGCCTTGATTTTCGGGGGAACAAACTTAAGGAGCTTTTACCCGATTTGGTTAACCTAAAAGATCTTAAGGGTTTGTATTTGGGAGATAACCTCTTAGAAAGTATCCCCGAAGTGGTGCTACAACTCACCGGTCTTGAAGAACTTGATTTATCAAAAAACAAATTGAAAAGCGTGAGCAAGGACCTAGCTAGGTTACAAGAACTTCTCATATTAAAATTAAATGAAAACGAACTAAGGGAACTACCACCGGAGATGGTTGGTTTGGTGAATCTTCAAAAACTTGAATTGGGTGGTAACAAATTCGTAGTTGTGCCGAATGTAGTACTGGAATTAAAGGGTCTTGAGAATCTTTCTATGCAGAAAAACGGGATGACCGATGTGCCAAAAGCAATAAAAGACCTCGCCAAAATTTCAGTATTGGATGTAACGGGTAACCCCCTAACCGCCAAAGCAATGATCCGCTTGGATGATACTTTTGGGACAAAGGCCAAATTTAACAGGGCCCCTTTTAGGTCAAACCCAAAGCTTTTGAAGACATTGGATGTTATTTATCCTAAAAAAGGTGTTTTTAGTAGAGGCAAAGCTGCAGGTAAGGCCGCTAAAATAGATGCTTTGATTGTTCCCGGGCCCTTTACCGATGAAGAAGGTAAAATAGTGAACGCTCAACAAGTAGTGTATAGTCTTTTAAGGGGTATACCTCTCGAAGGTCCAACGAAAAATGAGCTGTATTTCGAATCCTATAGAGACCTTGTAGAGCCTGTAATGGAGAACAAAACATTGCAAGAAAAAAAAAATGATTTAGGAAAAATAGCCACTTCGTTGGGGAATTGTGAAACTCCGGTTTTGAATTTGTTGATGCAGACCTATGTTGGGAAATATATCTATAAGGACAAAGAGGCTCGTCCTTCTAATTTTGATGCAATAGTGGCGAGAGAAGCCTTTGAAAAAGCAATAGTCAGTAAACTATCGAATGCCGTAGACGAAGACGGAGAAAAAATCATGCCCAATAATGAAAAGGTAGAGCAGGTACAAGCGCTTGTAAATGCTTTTTTTTCAAAAGATGCGAGTACGAATGAACACAATAAGTTGAAAGTGGCTTTTCCCGAAGGAGGGCCCGATAAGCTTCCGAACAAAACTTTAAACGATGAATACGGGTATAAAATAGTAAAACCTGCCTTGGTAAGGGAAGCTGCAAAGATACTTTGCCAAACGGATGCAAATGGCACACTGGAAACAAATGATGATGGTGCCTATGTTTTTGACCCGAAGAAACTAGAGAGAATCGTAAATAAGTACAAAAATGGATTGGGAATTGTAAATCCTAGGGACAACAGAGTAGCAAACTATGAAAGTAAGATTCAAGAAGTAATGATGAAAGAAGAAAATCAGATTCTTTTTGTAGAGATCGATGAAGAGGGTGTTCATGAATTACTCGACTTTAATGCACAAAAAGAGGAACTGGAAGATATACTGTACGGGGTTGCCGATCAAGAGGTAGATGCAGAATATGAAAAATATTTTGCGGAGCAAACAGCCAAAATAGAAAAATTGGCCAACCGCTTGAACGGCAAACCTGAAGAAGCTGCTGAAAAGGATCAGACCTATAACCTCTCGTCATTTACTTCTGCCTTAAATGAGGGCCAAAGAAGCCAGGAAACCTCTCAAACTGCCCAAGTTTCTTCAAGCCCTCGGCAAAATCGAACAAATTCTCAAGGCCGCGGAATATGAATATAATACCTATGCTTAGAACGCTATAGTTCAGTTCATTCGCACCGTTGTATAGGAAGTGCTTTGTCTAAGGCTCGCGCTCTGATGTTTTATGGGTGCTCATTTTCTGCGTTTTATATCCCTGAGATATAGCGCAACTAAGAGCAAAATTGCCTTTTTAGAGAGATACCAATTATTTTTTACTCAAGTGACAGGGAATCTTATTTAGTGCAAAACCTGCCCTAAAGATGGAAGAAAGGATGCTTTAATGAAACGTGTTCAAGTACCTACAGGTTCTTGACATTGGGGGTAAACCCTGTTTTTCTATACTACAATAGGTGAGGCCCTTAAGGGTTGTGACGTATGCACTGAGACTTGGTTGCGATAGTCTAAAATACATAAGAGCCCGTGCGGTATCGGTTTAGCACTGCTTCTGTAACAGGTAAAATATGATGCGGCGATAGCTTTTGAAGTAATCTTAAGCTGTCATGACCAACTGCCAACCGTTGTGATTTTCAATGCATAATCCAATCTTGATCTGTGGTAACTAAAAAAGATGTTGCAAGGGCCCTAAAAAAGGAACGTAGGTTGTTTTTGGATGCCGATTTCGTCTCTTTAGCAAAAAAAGGTTGCTCAAAGATACCAGTGTAGGCAAAAAGCAACGGTCAGGTAAAAGGAATATACATGGGAGATAAAGTAAAGGCAGAGTTTAATATTGGATTATCGGAAGGGCTAGGAAGGGGCGAATTGGATTTGAGCGGTTTAGCGTTGACCAATACTGATTTAGTTGAACTAATGCCACTGATTCAACGGGCGCTGCCTGATCTTAAAGTCCTAAACTTGGATGATAACAAACTATCGGAACTACCTCCGGAACTAGGCAATTTTACAGCGCTTACCGCACTTTCAGTAGAGAGGAATGAACTTACTGGCGTACCCGAAGAAATAAGTAAGCTTGAAAAATTGGAATTTCTGAATTTAAAGAATAACCGATTAACCAATATGCCGAATGGAATTTGGATCATTGAAAATCTAAAATCTCCCGATTTAAATAATAATCCCTTATCCCGGGAAACATGGGATTCGTGGTTCAACACTTGGGAAAATAGAGAAAAAGCAGAATTCAGAATTGGTTATGCAGAGGCGCTAGGGCAGGGCGAATTGGATTTGAGTGGTTTAGGGTTAACCAATACTGATTTAGTTGAACAAGTGCCACTAATTAAACGGATGCAGCCTAGTCTTAAAATTCTAAACTTAAATAATAACAAACTATCGGAACTACCACCAGAACTAGGCGATTTTACAGAGCTTACCGCACTTTCAGCAGAGAATAACGAACTTACTGGCGTATCTGAAGAAATAAGTAAGCTTGAAAAACTGGAGTTTCTGAATTTAATAGATAACCGATTAACCACTTTTCCTGAGGGAATACGTGAACTTCAGAGTCTTGAATCATTTTATGCAAAGGGTAACCCCTTATCAGCGCAAACAATGATTTTTTTAAATCGCACTTTTGGTAATAGAGCCAAGTTTAACAGGGCTCCTTTTGAATTGAATACCCATGGTAAACGAGTATTGAGGAAAATTTATGGAAAAAAGGAAACTAAAGTCATTGCTTCTAAGATAAACGCCTTGGATATGACCGGACCTTTTCGTGATGGAGAAGGGAAAATTCTCAATGCCCAGCAGGTAGCGTATAGTGTTTTATCAAAAGTACCTCATAGAAAGGCCAATAAGATGTATTTTGAAGCTGTCAAGGACCTGTTAGCTCCTGTGCTGAATGAATCGTCTTCGGCAGAGGAGAAAGAAGATAAGTTGCATGTAATGGCTTTTGCCTTAGGGAACTGTGCAACTCCGGTATTGGATTTATTGGTTCAAGCTTATATTGGAAAATATAAGGATGAAAGCCAAGAAGATCGTCCTAAAAACTATGATGCCCTAGTAGCAAGGGAAGCCCTGGAAAAAGAAATTGATAGTAAGTTGGCCAATGCAACTAACGAAGCAGGGGTGGATATTATGCCCAATTTAGAAAAGATAGAACAGGTTCAAGGGCTTACAAACGCTGTGTTTCTTAGAGGTGGCCGTTCGATACCATTCAATAAGGTCAAGATAGTGTTTCCAAAAGGGGAGAAACCTAGGAGACTTCCCGGTAAAACAGCAGACACTAGATTTTCATTTAAAGAAGTAAGTCCGGTGTTGGCCACGGCCTTTGCAAAACTGGTCTGTAGAACAAATGCCGACGGCGCCCTTGAAACGAATGCCAAGGGGCACTATGTCTTTGATCCACAGAAAATGGAAAGGATCGTAAATAAGTACAAAAATGCCTTGGGGGATACCAGTATCCGGGAGGCTTTGGTAGGAAAGTATCAGGAAGATATAAAAGGTGTTTTGGAGCTTAACGATGAACTTTACCTGTTTTTTGACAAGGAAGAGGTGGCAAATTTGTATAAACTTCCAGAGCAGCAAGAAGATCTGAGAGAAAGGTTGAATGAAGTTTCGGATGAAGAAGTTACCCGGGAATACGAGAAATTTGTAGAAGAAAAGACAGCGAAAATCGCAGCAGTACTCATACAATATACGGACAAGGAGATCATACTTCCTGAAAAGGGGCAAACCCAGGGGGAAACTTCCGATTTCTTAAGACTTACCACCCCTAAGAACGAAGAACAACGAAGCCATAGAACCTCGCAGACTGCCACCGGTGCTTCTAGTTCCCGCTTAGGCCGATCAACATCTCGGGGTCGTGGCATTTGACCTGTACCGATTTGATCGTTTGCATGAATTTCCTTAATCGTATCGCTATGGTGCTAAAAGTTTCTAAAAGAAGCTTTTACACAGTATAATGTAGGTTTTTACTTTATAATTTAGGAGATTATATCCTATTTTGGGCAAAAAGGCCATTTTACCCTTCCGTTGCTTGGGGGTATCCCCCTTTTTCAAACACTATAACAATAAGGACCTTGTTGGGGATTTGATATAAGGTCAGGGAATTGTACGGGTTCTCCACTAACAAAGCTACCCACGAATCAATA